>DXVG01000041.1 GCA_019409045.1 Clostridiales bacterium
GCCTGACGACGCTGCTGTGCCCGGTCGACCGCAGAAGGCTGCTCGCGCAGATTCGCGAGCGACTGGCCGCGGGAGAGGTCTGTCGCGTGGTATCGACCTCTCTGATCGAAGCCGGCGTCGATGTGGATTTCCCTGCCGCTTGGCGCGAAGAGGCGGGGCTGGATTCCATTCTGCAAACGGCGGGGCGCTGCAACCGCGAGGGAAGGCGCGCGGCGGGGGAGAGCATCGTCACCATCTTCCGCCTGTCCGGGCAGGAAGTTATGAAGATGATCCGCCCGAACGTGGACGCCGCCCGAGAGGTGCTTGACGCGTTCGAGGACCCGGCCGGGTTGGACGCCATTGAGAAGTACTTTGCCTTTTATCGCACGCAGCGTGGAGACTCCGGGCAGGACGTCAAGCAGATTCTGAAGTGTTTTGAGGAACACATTTTCCCCTTTGCCACGGTGGCTCAGGTGTTCAGACTCATCGAAAGCCCGACCGTGCCGGTCTACATACCGATCGGCGAGGCCGCGGAGGCCCTTGAACAACTGCGCAGGGGGAAAATCCATCGAGGCCTCTACCGCAAGCTGGGGCCGTATGCCGTAAACGTCTATCCCGACCACCTCGGGCGACTGGTCGCCGCGGGCGCCGTAGAATACCTGAGCGACGGCAGCGCGGTCCTGCGCGACATGCAGGCGTATAGCCGCGTAACGGGCCTGGCAATGGACGTGGAAACGGGCGTCGGACAGTTTGTCTAAACTGCGTCGGGCGCGCGCTTTGGATACTAAAGACAGGAGAAGGTGATAGCAGTGATTCAAATGGAGGTCTGGGGAGAGTTCGCGCTCTTCAGCCGACCCGAGCTCAAAGTAGAGCGCGTATCCTACGATGTTCCAACGCCATCGGCAGCGCGGGGGATACTGGAATCCGTCTACTTTCATCCCGGCATGGTCTGGCGGATCGACCGCATCCATGTGCTCAACCGCATCGACTTTGTCAGCATCCGGCGAAACGAGGTGACGGAGAAGATTTCCGCGCACAACGTCCGGCAGGCGGCGCAGGGCGGCGAGGGCTGTCTGTATCTTTCCACCTCGAAGAACATCGTGCAGCGCGCGTCTCTGGCGCTTCGCAACGTGCACTACGTCATCGAGGCGCACTTCGACATGACCTCGCGCGCTTCGCCCGCCGACAACCCCGGAAAGTTTCAGGACATCATCAAGCGCCGCCTGGAGCGGGGCCAGTGCTTCTCAATGCCCTATCTCGGATGCCGCGAATTTCCGGCGCACTTCCGGCGCTGGCCGGGAGGGGCGATACGCGCGATCGAAGAAACGCGCGATCTCGGGCTGATGCTGTACGACTTCGACTACTCCGACCCGGGCAATATCACGCCCACCTATTTTCTAGCAAGGCTGGAAAACGGCGTGCTCAATGTCGGCGACTGCGAGGTGTTTCGATGATCCTGCAGGCATTGACCCACTACTATGAGGCCCTTCTGGTCAATGGGGAGGTCGCGCGCCCCGGCTGGGTGGAGGCAAAGGTCCCCTTTGCGCTGCAACTGGACGAGGATGGCCGCCTGATACGGCTTTTGCACCTGCAAGTGGAACAGCAGCGCGGCAAAAAGCTGGTGATGGTGCCGCGGACGTTGAGCGTGCCCGCGCCGGCAAAGCGGTCGATGAACATCGCGGCGAGCTTTTTGTGCGACAAGTGCAGCTATATGCTCGGCGTGAGCGACGGCGATGGAGAGGAGCGCGCGCTGAAATGCTTCGCTGGGTCAAAGGAGCTGCATCAGACGCTGCTCAGGGACATCGACGCGCCGGCGGCGCGGGCGGTCGTCCGCTTCTTTGCGCAGTGGGAGCCGTCGAGGGCGAGCGAGCATCCCGCGTTGCAGGAGGACTGGAGCGAGCTGGTCAAGGGAGGCAACCTCGTGTTCTGGTGCGGCGAGCAACCCGTCACACAGATCGGCGAAATCCAACAAGTCTGGCAGCGGCAATACGAGCGTTCCGGGGGCAAGGAAGTATTCTGCCCCGTGATCGGCCGTCGCGCGCCCCTGGCGCGGCTGCATCCGAGCATCAAGGGCGTTTTCGGGGCGCAGTCGTCCGGCGCATCGCTCGTGTCGTTCAACGCGCCCGCCTTCTGTTCGTACGAACACGAGCAGGGCGAAAACGCCCCGACCAGCGAGTACGCCGCGTTTGCATATACCTCTGCGCTCAACCGCCTCATCGGCGACCGCGACCATATGTGCCGCGTGGGGGATACGACCATCGTCTGCTGGGCCGAGGATGCCCAGAGCGCCTATCAGGACTTCGTGATGGAATCCCTGTACGACGACAATTATGGAGAACGGGACATACTCCAAGCCCTGCAGCGCCTTTCGGCGGGAGAGGCCATCGACTGGCAGCAGGCCCGCCTCAAGCCGGAGATGCGCTTTTATGTGCTCGGCCTCGCGCCCAACGCGGCGCGCCTTTCGGTGCGCTTTTTCTGGACGAACAGCTTCGGGACTATGGCGAGGAACGTGTACAAACACTACGTCCGGCTGAACATCGTCCGCCCTGCATTCGATAAGGTCGAAACGCTGTCGATCTGGCGGCTGACGCGCGAAACGGTCAACCTGAACGCCCGCACGCCGGAGCCAAACCCGCGGCTGGCGGGCGAACTGCTGCTGGCGGTGCTCAACAACGGCTTTTACCCCGCGACACTTCTCAACGGCGTTGCACAGCGCATCCGCGCCGAGCGCAACCTTACGCGCGGGCGGGCGGCCATACTGAAGGCATATTATCTGCAAAACTCGAAGGACGAACAGCTTAAGGAGGTCATGACCGTGAATCTCAACGAACAGAGCAAGTACCTGCCGTATGTGCTGGGGCGGATGTTCGCGGTGCTGGAGTATATTCAGGCGGAGGCCAACCCCGGCATCAACACGACCATCAAGGATCGCTACTTCAACGCGGCGTCGTCCATGCCGCTGACTGTGTTCCCGGTTTTGATCAACCTTGCGCAGAAGCACCTGGCAAAGCTCTCCAAGGACGAGAAAAGGGCGGGCCTGGGGGCCTATCTGGAGCGGAAGCTCACAGAACTGAACGGACGGATCGACCAGACGCTGCCTAAGCACATGACCCTTGCGGAGCAGAGCGCATTTCAAATCGGCTACTACCACGAAGTACAGAGGCGATACGCCAAAAAGGAGGAGCAGTAACCATGTCCGAAGCCATTCGAAACCGCTATGATTTTGTGATCCTGTTCGACGTAGAGAACGGAAACCCCAACGGCGACCCCGACGCGGGCAATTCCCCCCGCATCGACCCCGACACCGGCCTCGGTCTGGTGACCGACGTGTGTCTCAAGCGGAAGATCCGCAACTATGTCGAGGCGGTCAAGGAGGACGCGCCCGGCTATCGCATCTACATCAAGGACCAGGTCCCCCTGCAGCGCAGCGACGCCGAGGCGCTGGCCTATGTCGGCGTCAGCAAGGATCTCAAGGCCGCAAAGAAGGACGATCCGACGCTCGATATCAAAATCCGCGATTTCATGTGCCAGAACTTCTACGACATCCGCACCTTCGGCGCCGTCATGACCACGTTTGTCAAGGGAAATCTGAACTGCGGCCAGGTGCGCGGCCCGGTGCAGCTCGGGTTTGCGCGCAGCATTGACCCGATCACGCCGCAGGACGTCACCATCACGCGCATCGCCATCACCACCGAGGCCGACGCGAAGAACAAGGGCACGGAGATGGGCCGCAAATCTATCGTCCCCTATGCGCTCTATCGCTGCGAGGGCTACGTCTCGGCAAACCTGGCCCGCAAGACGACCGGGTTTTCGCAGGAGGACCTTGAGCTGCTCTGGCAGGCCATACTCGACATGTTTGAAAACGACCACAGCGCCGCGCGCGGGAAGATGGCGGTGCGGGAGCTCATCGTATTCAAACACGATTCCGAGCTGGGCAACGCGCCTGCGTACAAGCTGTTTGACGCCGTACACGTCTCGCGCGTAAACGCCGAGGGCGTGCCGCGCAGCTACGGCGACTACGCCGTGTCGGTGGACGCCGACCTGCCCGCGGGCGTCACCTGTCAGAGAATGACGTGATGGAGACCGCTGATTATCTGCCGATCTCCGGCATCCAGCATTTTTGCTTCTGCCGCCGGCAATGGGCGCTGATACACATCGAACAGCAGGCGGAGAACCTTCGCACCGCGGAGGGCCGCCTGCTGCACGAGCGGCGCCATGACGAGGCGCTGCGCGAAAAGCGGGGCGATCTGTTGACGGTGCGCGCGATGCGCGTGGCCAGCCACCGACTGAGGCTGACGGGTGTCTGCGACGTCGTCGAGTTAAGCGCCGATCCCGCGGGCATCGCGCTGCAAGGTCAGGTGGGGTTGTGGATGCCGATGCCGGGGGCGATTTTCTGCTTCTCCTATCCGGGAGCCTCTCCCGCGTTGATGGGCGCCTGCTATGGAAAGCGCGCACGGCCTGTTCGCAGGGGGTCGGGGCGGCCTTTGCATATGACCACCACGATTCAGACGCTTTCCCGGAGACTTTGCACACCTGGTGCCGCAACGGCATCAGTCTCGCGCGAGACAACTGCATGGAGATGCAGCCCTTGCGAGATGCTGCCATAAGTTGCCCCTGCGGCCTTTGCAAACAAACCTGTCTGCGGCACTGGAATGCAGCAAGTGTTACAGCGCCGCCTCCAGACTATCCCGAGTGACCACTCCGACAAACCGTACTTGTGCGAACCGCAAGCGATCACACCTTCCCCCGTCGGTTCGCACCCAAAACATCGCCTGATAACACAGGCATTTCCCCCGCTTCATTGTCAAAGCGTCCAATATGGAGGTGCAGTACTGATATGACATGTCCGATATAGACAAAACACTGTCGGATTTTTTCGACAATTCTGCTGTCGCCCTCCGCACGGAGGGTGAGGATAGAAATTTCGAGATGAAGATGTTCTTCTCCCGCCGCGAGTAGTCGCCCTCCGCATGGAGGGTGAGGATAGAAATCGTCGCTGAATGCATAGAATGATGCCCCTGCGGCAGTCGCCCTCCGCACGGAGGGGGATGGCTTTTCCTGTGCACCTCTCTGCCTGTGGAGCCGCTTGCATCCCATCTTCTTCGCGGTATCTTACGCTAGACCCTATGGAAGGTCAGAAAGGAAAACACATGTGCCCTGCATGCGCCGGCATCATCTCCATGTGCGTCGGAGGATGCAGCATCATCTCCATGTGCGTCGGAGGATGCAGCGAGTGTCAGGGGAAAGCGATGGCTGAGAGCCTTTTGTCAGACGGACTGGAAAGGGGCACAAAGCGCCGCCGCGCCGCTGTCCGGTTGGAGGTAGATGCCTACCACGAAATCCATGGAAACGGCGCTTGGTGGAGCGGGCGCGGCGCAAACGGAGCTTGCGAAAACGCTGCGTCTGTGGTATCCTTTATATAGAAAGAGTTGGCAGGAACCTGCCGACGAAAAGTGCATTTTTGCGGTAGGAGTGCATTCATATTCTGCCAATGTTGGCAGGATGAAGGGGACTGAAATGGAGTACATGACAGTAAAAGAGACGGCAAAAGCATGGAACGTCTCTGTTCGCACGGTAAACATGTATTTGAATGCAGGGCGCGTGCCGGGTGCAATTCGCAAAGAACACGGATGGCTCGTTCCCGCGGACGCCCGGAAACCGGAAGACCGACGCCGCAGGCAGAGCGGCGGGGCGGTGGAAAGCCGCAGGGTCAAGTGTTTCATGCCGATCCTCGCGCTGGCCTATCCGCCGGGAGGCTTTGGACAGGCCGTCGGCAGGCTCGGCGATCCGGAGGAGCGGGAGATGGCCCGGGCCGGGCATTACTACTTTCAGGGAAGCATGGAAGCGGCTCAGGAGAAGTCGGCAAGCTTCCTGCAGAGCGAGTGCGCGGACATAAGGCTCTCCGCGCTGTGGATACACGCAATGGCGTCGCTCAGCCTTGGAGACGTGGACGCCTGTATGCAGGACTTTGAAAGTGTGCAGCGCGAGGGCGCGAGCGCGCAGGATGAAACGGTGCGCGTGGAGAGCGAATTCATCGCCATGGTGTCCGACATCTACTTTCACCGCGAGGAGGCCTGCGTATCCGACCTGCTCCCGCATTTTGCGCACCTGTCGGATGGCCTGCGCTATTTTGCCCTGTATGCGAGGGCGCACGCGCTCTATCTGCGCGGGGAATACCGCCAGGCCGTCGGAGAGGTGGGCGCGGCGCTCGCGCTGATGCAGGGCACCTATCCCATCGCGGCGATCTATCTGAACATCGTCGGCGCGATGGCCTGCAACAGCATGGCCGAGCACAAAGAGGCGCAGCACTTCTTCGACGCTGCCTGGGAGCTCGCGGCGGTCGATGGATATTTTGAGCCGCTCGCGGAGCACCACGGCATGCTGCAGGGGCTGGTGGAGAGAAAGACGCGCGGCAGCCAGCCGGAGCTGTACCAGCGGATTTCCGAACTGGTCTACCGCTTCAGCCGCGGCTGGATGAAGATTCACAACCCCAACTCCCAGCGCAAGGTGACCGACGCGCTCACGCCCTACGAGTTCTCCATCGCCATGCTCGCCGCAAAGGGGAGGAGCAATAAGGAGATCGCGGATTACCTCTCCATTTCGGTAAACTCCGTAAAGGCATACCTGGCCACCATCTACCAGAAGATCGGGATCACAAAGCGGTCTGAGTTGAGAGACTATGTAAATTATTAGCCATTTTTGCCAGGAAATGGGTGCTGACAGTTGCACGATAAGCCGTATACTATTAAAGTAGACGGCTTATCTCTTTTTATGCCCTGCGCGCGAAAAGCGCAATAAAAGCGGCGGTTTTCGCGACTTGCTGGGCACTGAAAAGGCGGTTGGAAGGGGCCGCTTCTGCAAAGGACAAGGAGGAAAAGCGCGCATGCAGGGCGTGAAAAGACCTCGCAGGGCGCAGCGCATCATTGCCGCCGTATTGGTGGTGGCGATGGTCGCCGGCGGGATCATTGCGGACCAGAGCGGCCTGGGCAGAAAGGGCCGCGGCTATGAAAACTCGCAGGCATATGCGTATTTGTATGATTCGATGGAGAGCCTCTCCTACGGCTGGCTGCGATGGATGTTCTACCTGTGGGGCACGCACTTTTCCGACGAGGACAGCGCGTCCGGCCGCTACCGCAGGGCGTGCGTGAGCGTCGCGGAGGAGGACTTTGCACAGGCCGCCGAGTGGATGCGCGCTTGCGTGGAGGAGCAAACCGGCCTCACGGACGCGCAGCGCGCGGAGCAGTATCTGCAACTGGCCTGCATGCAGTCGCTGGACGGGGACGCGGTGGGCGCGGTGGCGTCCGCGCAGCGCGCGGCGCAGCTCGACCCAAGCCATCCGCAGACGCAGCAGATGTACTACCAGTTCAGCATGGACGCAAACGCCGCCGCCAACGCGGCCGAGGCGCTGGCAAGCTACACGGCGCTGATCTCCGACACTTCCAGATATGAGGAGATCGCAGATCTGTACCTTCAGGCGGGCGACTATGAAGAATCCGGTCGGTATTACACCTTGGCGATAGAGGCCGACGGAGAAGACCAACGTCTGCTTTATATGCGGGGCAACTGCCGGATGCAGCTTGGCCAATATGAGGAGGCCATTGAGGACTTTTCCGGCAGCGACATGCCCGGCAGCCTCTACTCCAAAGGCATCTGCGAGATGGCGCTGAGCGACTTTGACGCCGCCGCGGCCTCCTTTGAGGAATCCATCGCGCTGGGAGAGCAGGCGGACGAGGCGCGGATGATGCTGGCGGTCTGCCGCCTGCAGGCGGGGCAGTACGAACAGTCCCTGCAGCTTTTTGACCAGTACATCCAGGCCGGGGGAGACTACGCGCAAATCGCCTATTATCAGGGAACGGCGCGCATGATGCTTGAGGACTATTCGGGCGCGGTCGAGGACTTTGACGCCTCCGCCGCCGCGGGGAACTTCGCGCAGGAGAGCGCGTTTGCGGCCGCGCAGTGCCGGTTCTTTATCGGCGAGTATCAGGCGGCGGCCGAGCAGTTCGAGCAGTGCGTGGACGCAGGATTCAACACGGCGCAGAGCCAGTACTATCTCGGCCTCTGCCTGGCGGCGCTGGGGCAGAATGAAGAGGCGGAGGAGGCCCTGCGACAGGCGCTGGGCGAGTAAACAAACGGGCAAGGAGACGAAACGTATGAAAAAGCGGTTCATGTGCGCGGCGATGGCGGTCGCGATGATCCTGATGCTGGTTGCGGGGGCGCAGGCGGAGTCGCTTGCGGCCGATCAGCAGCTCAACGCGTACTATACGCTGATGACGCTGGCGCTGACGGGCGGGGATTATGCGTCGGCGCTGGATTACGCGCAGTCGTGCCTGGAAATGGAAGATATGATGGACGACACCCTTCGGGCGGATATCCGCCTCAAGCAGGGATACGCGCTTATGTACCTGGGCCGATATGACGAAGCCGTCGAGGCGCTGGACGCGTGTCTGGAGATACTGCCGGACACGGCGGAGGCCATGCTTCTGAAGATGCAGACGCTGGTGGCCATGGGGCAGCCGGAGGCGGCGACCGCCGAGGCGGAAGCCTACGCGGCGGCCTATCCAGAACAGACCGAAGTCTATATGACGCTGGGCGAGCTGTTCGCCGTGGGCGGCGACTATGAAAACGCCGTGAACGCGTATGCGACCTACATCGAAACCGATGATGAAAGCGCCACGGCCTACCAGATGCGCGGGCAGTACCTTTTGCAGCTTGGCCGATACGAGGAGGCGGAGGCGGACCTGACGCGCTCCCTGGAGATCGCCGGGGAATCGGCGGACGCGCGGACCCACTACCTGCGGGCGATCGTGCGCCTGCAAATGGCCCGCAACGAGGAGGCCATTGAGGACCTGGACGCGTGCGTGGACTATCTGGACAGCTTTGAGGGCGACGCGGAGCAGATCGACGCGGACGTGCGCAACAGCCGCTACTACCGCGGCATCGCCTCCATGCAGCTCGGCCGGTACGCGCAGGCCATCGAGGATTTCACGCGCTGCGTGGAAGAGGATGTCAGCGGGGACTACGCGCGCTTCTGGCGCGGGGCCTGCTATCTGGACAGCGGCGAGTACGCAAAGGCGAAGGAGGACTTCGCCCACAGCAGCGCACAGGGCGTGGAGACGGCCTCGTGCCTGTACTATACGGCGCTGTGCGATATGGGACTTGAGCAGTATGAGGCCGCGGTCGAGGGCTTCACATCCTGCCTCGAGCAGGACGTGATGAGCGCGCAGGCGCTCTACAACCGCGGCATGTGCTACATACAGATGGGCCAGACCGAGAAGGGCCAGGCGGACCTTGAACAGTCGCTGGCACAGGGCGGCGAGGCGCAGACGTCCATCGAACCGGAGATACCGCAGGGGCTCGCCGGGGAGGACGCGGAGCCGTAGTCGGCAGAGCCGGATGCGGAACGGCCGGAGACAAAAACAGACGATGCTCTGTGAAGGAATATAAAAAAGCTCAATCGGAAAAGTGCGAGGCGCTGATTCGGGAGGCGTAAGTGATGAAAAGATTGAAAATGCGAGTTTGTGTTGTATTTATGTTGGTCGCATTGATGCTGATGGGAGGCTGCCTGAATATTGGACAGTTCTCCGCTGCGTCTGAATCCATCGAACCTGCGCCGCAGAGCGAACCCGCGCCGGCGAATGAACCCGCGCCGGCAAACGAGCCCGCCCCGGCGAACGAGCCCACGCCGGAGAACGAACCCGCGCCGGCGAATGAACCCGCGCCGGCAAACGAACCCGCGCCGGCGAACGAGCCCGCGCCGGAGAACGAACCCGCGCCGGAGAACGAACCCGTGTCAGAGAATGAGCCTGCGCCGGAGAATGAGCCTGCGTCGGAAAACGAACCCGCGCCGGAAAATGAACCCATATCGGCGAACGAACCCACGCCGGAAAATGAGCCTACGCCGCAGAACGAGTCTACGC
>DXVG01000042.1:0-5843 GCA_019409045.1 Clostridiales bacterium
TGGACGTAAGTGACCGCAGTTTGCAGGCGAAGCTGACGCAGGAAGCAAAAATCACCTCCGCTTCTTTTCCTTCGGGGGTGATTTTTGCGTTTGGGGGCTTTGGCAACGCTCTGGCCGCCCCCGGCCTGTGCCGGGGGCGGTTTTTTGCGCGCCTGCGAAGCGGCGCGACGGGTTACGCGTCCTGCGGCCCGCCGGTCGCCCAGTCCGCAAGGTTTTTCCAGAGCCTCGCGTAGTCGGGGGAGTCCAGGAACGCGCGCGGCGCCCAGTGGGGCGCGCAGTCCGAGGTGAACACGGCGCTGCGGCCGCTGCCGAAGCTGCCCACGGCGATGAAGGGGTCGCCGTTGATGGTGGCGAGCACCTCGCCGCGCGCCGGGTCGGCGATCGTCCGGTTGTAGCCGATGAAGTAGTGCGGCCACGGCGCGCTCAGGCCGCGGAAGATGGGATGCTCGGGCCGGAGCACCACCGGCACGGTGCCCTCGGAGGTCTCCACGCGGTCGTCGGTGGGCAGAAGCCGCACGGGCAGCACGTCCGCGATGGGCGTGGAGCCGTAGCGCGCCTTGCCCTCGATGCCCGTAAAGGACATGAAGCCTCCCACCATGATCAGCGCGCCGCCGGCCTCCACATAGGCGCGCAGCGCCTTGCAGCGGTCGGGCGCGGGCAGGCTCTCCCGGAAGGAGCGGTTGGGCATCATCAGCGTGTTCGCGCCCACGTCCGATAGGATGACCAGCGCGTACTCGCGCAGCTTCTCCGGCGTGTCGGGAAACGCCTCCAGCGCCTGATGGCTGGGCATATAGTGCACCGAATAGCCCGCGGCCTCCAGCGCCGCACGAAGCCATCCGGCGTTTTCAAAGTAGCCGCTGGTGGTCATGGCGTCCGCGCCCTTGATGTGTACGGTGTAGCCGATGTAGGATTCTCCGCAGATGAATATGCGCTTCATACGCTCCCCCTGCCTTCGCGGCCCGGGCGCAGGCCCGCGGCCCGTATTTCCCGCGCGGGGTCTACCCGCACGATCTCCACTTCCACGGGCGTATCTGTGGCGACGCACACGATGTAGTCCTCCAGCGCCGCGCGGGCAAGGTGCGCCACGCGCTCGCCGAGGCGGTACACCGCCGCCTCCCCCGCGCACAGCGCGCGAAACCCGCCGGCAAGTCCCTCGCCGGTGAGCTTGAGGTAGCTCTCCACGCCCACCCACTCGCGCACGGAGATGCTCGCCCTGCGCGCGCCGCGCTCTATGTCCACGCCCACGGGCGCGTCGCACAGCGCGCACACCGCCCAGTCCCCCGCATGCGCGAGGCTTATGTGCGCGCCCTCCGCCTCCAGCACGGGCTTGCCCCTCGGCAGGCGGCGATAGGCGGGCGGGGGCGCGTAGTCCGCAAAGCGCGCGCGCAGCGCGGCGTTGAGCGCAATTTCCGCGCCCAGCGCGCGCCGGCGGTCGTCCGCGTGCGCAAGCGCGCGCATGCGCGCGCGCCGCTCCAAAGAGAGCATCCCCTCCCAGGCCGGGTCGTCCGGGTCGAGCGCGCGCACGTCCACCGCGTACACGATCGCCGCGCTCACGGCCGCGCCCCGTCCAGCGCCTTTTCCAGGCACACGAGCTGCACAACGCCCAGACCGTTGAACGGGCAGGGCACGACGCCCGCCTCGCGGTAGCCCAGCCGGGCGTACAGCGCGCGCGCCGGCGCGTTGATCTGATTGGTGTCCATGCGCAGGAAGGGGCAGCCGCTTTCGAGCGCGTACCGCTCGTAAAAGGCCACAAAGCCCGTGCCCACGCCGCGCCCCGACGCCTCGGGATGCACCGCGAGTGTGTGCAGCACCATGATCTTATCCTCCGGGGCATGGAACTGCCAGCTTGCCAGCGCGTACTCGGGCACCTGGATGCGGTTGATGCGCGCGGCGGCGACCACGCGGCCCTCGCGCTCGTCCACGAACAGGTCGCCCTCGGCGAGCGCCTCCCGCGCCGTCCGCTCGGTGGGGTACACGCCGCGCCTCCAGCCGGTCTTCCCGGTCCCGGCCTCCTCCAGGTCGTGTATGCGCGCGTAGATCGCGCAAACGCCGGGTATGTCGCCCTCGACGGCCCTGCGAATCATGCCTCGTCCTCCATCTCCATCTTCCGCGGGGCGGTCCGCGCCGCCCCCTGTCCATTGTAGCATGGAAACGCGCCGCGCGCAACGGGCGAAGCGCCCCCGCGCGCGGCGCGGCCCCTGCGCGCCGACACTGTGCGGCTCAGTATTCGATCTCGCCCTCAAAGACGAGCTTCGTCTCGCCCGCGAGCGACGCGCGGCCGCCCTCGCAGCGCACCACCAGGTCGCCGCCGGGGAGCTTCACGGTCACGTCCGCGCCCTCGCGGCACAGCCCCAGCCTGACCGCCGCGGCCACCGCCGCGCACGCGCCCGTGCCGCAGGCCAGCGTTTCGCCGTTGCCGCGCTCGTACACGCGCAATTTCAGCATGCGCTCGTCGATCACGCGCGCAAAGCCGGCGTTGACGCGCTCGGGGAAGATGGGCGCGCTCTCAAACAGCGCGCCGACGCGCGATACGTCGAACGCGTCCACGCTGTCGACGAATGTGACGCAGTGCGGGTTGCCCATCGACAGGCAGGTGATGCGCGCCTCGCAGCCGCCGATCTCCACCAGCCGGTCGACCACCTCGCGCCCCGGCAGCGACACGGGCACGCGCTCGGGCTCGAAGGCGATCTCGCCCATGTCCACGCGGGCGGAGGAGACGCGGCCGTCGGTCAGGTACACCTCCACGCGCTTGACATCGCCGCCCGCATCCAGCAGCACCGCGTCGCCCGCGGCGACGCCGTGGTCGCGCAGGTACTTCGCCACCAGCAGCACGCAGCCTCCGGCCATGCCGCCGGGGCTTCCGTCGCGGTTGAACACGCGCATGGCCGCGTCCGCCCGGTCGCTCTTTTCGATCAGCGCGATGCCGTCGCCGCCCACGCCGTAGTGCCGGTCGCACAGGCTCACGCACAGCGACTGCGCGCAGGAGACGCGGCCGTCGCGGTTGTCCACCACGATGTAGTCCGTGCCCGCGCACTGCATCTTGCAAAAGCGCAGGCGGCTGCGCTCGGCGCGCATGTGGTTCAGGTCCACAAGCTCCGTGTTGCGCTCGTTGTAGCGGCTCTTGAGGATGTCGGCAAGCGCGTTGGCCGTGTCCAGCGAGGTAAGGCAGGCGATGGACAGCGAGAGCGCCCGCCGGTTCAGCTCCATAAACTCCCGCGTGGTGGCGTCGCGCAGCGCGCCCGTGTACACCACATAGCTCACGCGCCCGCTCTCCAGAAGCGCAAACGCGTCGTCGCTGCGGCCGATGTCCGGGATCTCCACCACCTGCACGCCCATCTGGCGGATGGTGCGGGCGGTGGTGCGCGTGGCGTACAGATGCGCATCCAGGTCGCACAGCTTTTTCACCAGCGCCGCCAGGTGGTAGTGGTCGTGATCGTCCACCGACAGAAGCACGCCCAGGGGCTTTCCCACCTCCGGCACGCGGATGCCCGCGGCCACCAGCCCCTTGAACAGCGCCTCGTCCATGCTCTTGCCGATGCCCAGCACCTCGCCGGTGGACTTCATCTCCGGGCTGAGGTAGGTCTGCGCCCCGGCGAGCTTTTCAAACGAGAACACGGGCACCTTGACCGCGAAGTACGGCGGCGTGCGATACAGCCCCGTGCCGAAGCCAAGCTCGCGCAGCTTCGCGCCCAGCATCACGCGCGAGGCCAGGTCCACCATGGGCACGCCGGTGACCTTGCTGATGTAGGGGATGGTGCGCGAGGCGCGGGGGTTGACCTCGATGACGTAGAGCTCGCCGTGGTAGATCAGGTACTGTATGTTGACAAGCCCACGGGTGCCCAGCGCCAGCGCCAGCTTTTCAGAGCACGAGACGAGCTGCGCGCGCATGGCGTCGTTCAAGTTGTAGGGCGGGTAGACGGCGATGGAGTCGCCCGAGTGCACGCCCGCGCGCTCGACGTGCTCCATGATGCCGGGGATGAGCACGTCCTCGCCGTCGGAGATCACGTCCACCTCCAGTTCGGTCCCGGGCATGTACTTGTCCACGAGCACGGGGTTGCGTATGCCGCCGGAGAGGATCGTGCGCATGTAGGCGCGTACCTCGTCCTCGCCATAGGCGATGGTCATGTTCTGCCCGCCGATGACGTAGCTGGGCCGCACCAGCACCGGGTAGCCCAGCTCCTGCGCGGCGCGCACGGCCTCCTCCTCGGTGAGCACGCCGCGGCCCGCCGGGCGGCGGATGCCCAGGCGCCCGAGCATTTCGTCGAACCGCTCGCGGTCCTCGGCCAGGTCGATGCCCTCGGCAGATGTGCCGAGTATGCGCACGCCGTGCGCGTCCAGGCACTTTGCCAGCTTCACCGCCGTCTGCCCACCGAAGGCCACCACCACGCCCACCGGGTTTTCGCAGGCGATGACGCTCAAAACGTCCTCCTCGGTCAGCGGCTCGAAGTACAGCCGGTCGGCGGTGTCGTAGTCGGTGGACACGGTCTCCGGGTTGTTGTTGACGATGGCGACCTCGTAGCCCATCCGGCGCAGCGTGCGCACGCAGTGGACCGAGGAATAGTCAAACTCTATGCCCTGCCCGATGCGGATCGGCCCGGAGCCGAGCACGAGTATCACGGGCTTGCCCGAGCGCGGGAAGCGCCGCGAATCGCACAGTGCGTCGGTGGTGGCGTAGAAGTACGGCGTCTGCGCGTCAAACTCGGCGGCGCAGGTGTCCACCAGCTTGTAGGAGTAGCGCGTGGGCGCCTCCACGCAAACGCCCATGCGCCGCAGCGCGGCGTCCGTGTAGCCCAGGCGCTTGCCCTCCGCCCAGGTGGGCGCGCGCTCAAACTCCACGAGCTTTTTGAGCTTTTCGAGGAAGAAGCGGTCGATGCGCGTGACTTCGAAGATCTCCTCCACGCTCACGCCCTGTTTGAGCGCGGCAAACACCGTAAACAGCCGGTGGTCGTCCATCTCGCCCAGGTGCGCGCGCGCATCGCCCTCCATGGGCAGGTTGAGCGTGTCCATGCCGATCTCCGCACCGCGCACGGCCTTGAGCAGCGCCATTTCAAACGAGGGCGCGATGGACATGACCTCGCCGGTGGCCTTCATCTGCGTGCCGAGGCTCCGGTTCGCGCCGGAGAACTTGTCAAACGGCCAGCGCGGGAACTTGACCACCACATAGTCCACCGCCGGCTCGAAGCAGGCGCAGGTCTTGCCGGTGACGTCGTTTTGAATCTCGTCGAGCGTGTAGCCCAGCGCCAGCTTGGCCGCCACCTTGGCGATGGGGTAGCCCGTGGCCTTGGACGCCAGCGCCGAGGAGCGCGACACGCGCGGGTTGACCTCGATCACGGCGTAGTCGAAGCTGTCCGGGTCGAGCGCGAACTGGCAGTTGCAGCCGCCGACCACGCCCAGCTCGGTGATGATGTTCAGCGCCGCGGTGCGCAGCATCTGATATTCGCGGTTGGCCAGCGTCAGCGCGGGGGCGACCACGATGGAATCGCCCGTGTGCACGCCCACGGGGTCGAAGTTCTCCATCGAGCACACGGCGATGACGTTGCCCACGCAGTCGCGCATGACCTCGAACTCGATCTCCTTCCAGCCGTAGATGTACTTTTCGATCAGCACCTGATGGATGGGGCTTGCCTCCAGGCCGCCCTCCGCCACGGCGCGAAGCTGCTCGGGCGTGTGCGCCACGCCGCCGCCCGCGCCGCCCAGCGTGAACGCGGGCCGCACGATGACGGGGTAGCCGATCTTATCGGCGATCTTGAGCGCCTCCTCCACCTGCGTGGTGGTGGCCGAGGGGATCAGCGGCTGGCCGATCTTCTCCATGGCCTCCTTGAACAGCTCGCGGTCCTCGGCGC
>DXVG01000042.1:5943-9748 GCA_019409045.1 Clostridiales bacterium
AGCGGCTGGCCGATCTTCTCCATGGCCTCCTTGAACAGCTCGCGGTCCTCGGCGCGGTCGATGGCCTGCGCGGGCGTTCCCAGCAGCCTGACGCCCATGCGCTCGAGGAAGCCCTCCCGGGCAAGCTGCGAGGCCACCGTCAGCCCGGTCTGCCCGCCGAAGCCCGCCAGCAGCCCGTCCGGCCGCTCGGTTTCGATGATGCGGCGGATGGTCTCGGCGGTCAGCGGCTCCAGATACACCTCGTCCGCGGCAAACTCCGAGCCGCCCGCGCCGCCGCGGTCGGTCATGATCGTGGCGGGGTTGGAATTGACCAGCACCACCTCCAGCCCGGCCTGCTTGAGCACGCGGCAGGCCTGCGTGCCCGCGTAGTCGAACTCGGCGGCCTGCCCGATCACGATCGGGCCGGAGCCGATGAGCATCACCTTTCGGATCCCATCAAGCATCGGCATCGGCGTTCCCTCCCATCATGGACACAAAGCGGTCGAACAGGGGCTCCATGTCCCTCGGCCCGGCGCAGGCCTCGGGGTGGAACTGCGCCGAGAACGCGCGAAGCTGCGGGTAGTCCACGCCCTCGCAGGTGCCGTCGTTGGCGTTGACGTAGCGAAGCTCGCCCGGCAGGCCCTCGTTGACCACCGCGTAGCCGTGATTCTGCGATGTGACGAGCGTGCGGCCGCTCTTCAGGTCGCGCACGGGCTGGTTCGCGCCGCGGTGGCCGAACTTGAGCTTCATCGTGCGGCCGCCCTGCGCAAGCGCCATGAGCTGATGGCCCAGGCAGATGCCGAACACGGGCAGCTTGCCCATGAGCTTGCGCACCTGCTCGATCTGGAAGGCGTTCTCGGCGGGGTCGCCGGGGCCGTTGGAGAGCATCACGCCGTCGAACCCGCCGGCGAGCACCGCCTCGGCGGGCGTGTCGTGGGGAAGCTGCGCGACCGCGCAGCCGCGCCGGAGAAGCTCCCGCGCGATGTTGCGCTTCGCACCGTAGTCCATAAGCGCCACGCGCAAACGCGCGTTTTCGCAGGGGATGTCCACGCGGCGCTTTGTGCTCGCCGCGGCCACCGCGCCGCGCACGGCGTAGGCGCGCACATCGTCCAGGGAGGCGGGCTTTGCATCGCAGATCAGCGCGTTGACCACGCCCCGGTCGCGCAGTATGCGCGTGATCTCGCGCGTGTCCACGCCCATCACGCCCGGCACGCCGCGGCTTTTGAGAAACGCGTCCAGCGTGCCCTCGCTTCGGAAGTTGGAGGGCGCGTCGCACGCCTCGCGCACGACGTAGCCCCGCGCGAGGCAGTCGCCCTCAAAGTCCTGCGGGATGATGCCGCAGTTCCCGATCAGCGGGAATGTCTGCATGATGATCTGGCCCGCATAGCTGGGGTCGGTGAGCGTCTCGATATAGCCGCACATGTTCGTTGTGAACACCAGCTCGCCCACCGCATCGCACTCCGCGCCGAAGGCGTAGCCCTCGAACACCTCGCCGGAGGCCAGCGCAAGATACCGCTTCTTCATTGTGCGATCACATCCTTGAGTATGGCGATTGCCGCCTTCAATTCCTCCCAGCCGATGTTCAGCGGCGGGAGCAGTCGCACCTTCTGCTTGGCCGTCAGCGCGAGCACGCCGCGCTCCAGACAGCCGCGCACGACCTCCGCCGCGCCGTTTTCGACCTCGACACCGATCATCAGCCCCAGCCCGCTCACCGAGCGCACGCCCTTGGCGCCCTCGAGCTGCTCGCGGATGTAGGCCGCGCGCTCGCGCACGCCGCGCAAAAGCGCCTCGTCCAGCCGCGAAAGCACGCTCACGCCGCCCGCGCAGGCCACGGGGTTGCCGCCGAAGGTGGAGCCGTGGTCGCCATAGGTGAACACGTCCTGCACGCTGCGGGCGAACATGGTCGCGCCGATGGGCAGCCCGCCGCCCAGCCCCTTGGCCGTGGAGACGAGGTCCGGCGACAGGCCGTAGTGCATGTAGGCGTACAATTCGCCCGTGCGGCCGTTGCCGGTCTGCACTTCGTCGATGCACAGGAGCATGTTCCGCTCGCGGCACAGCGCCTCCACGCCGCGCAGGAACGCGCCGTCCAGCGCGCGCACGCCGCCCTCGCCCTGCACGATCTCCAGCATCACCGCGCACGCGTCGGCCTGCTCCGCCGCCGCGCGCACGCTTGCAAGGTCGTCCGGCCCGGCATAGACAAAGCCCTCCGGGAACGGCCCGAAGTGCTGATGAAATACGTCCTGCCCGGTGGCGGCGAGCGTGGCGATGGTGCGGCCGTGGAAGCTGTCCTTGAGCGTGACGATGCTCGAGCGCCCCGTGGCCTCGCCGTACCTGCGCGCGGCCTTGATCATGCACTCGTTGGCCTCCGCGCCGGAATTGGAGAAGAACACCTTTTTCATGCCCGTGCGCTCGCAGAGCATCTGCGCAAGGCGCGCGCAGGGCTCGGCGTAGTAGAGGTTGCAGGTGTGCGCCAGCGCGCGGGCCTGCGCGGCCACCGCGTCCGCCCACACGGGGTCGGACACGCCGAACGTGTTGACCGCGATGCCGCTGCCCAGGTCTATGTATTCCCTGCCGTTCTCGTCCCAGAGCCGCGCGCCCTCGCCGCGCGCGAGCGTCACGGGAAAGCGCTTGTAGGTGTTGGCGACATAGGTATCGCAGGTGCTTTGTATATTCACGTCTATCACTCCTCGAACATCGTCCCCAGGCCCTCGTCGGTCAAAAGCTCGATCAGCACCGCGTGCGGCACGCGGCCGTCGATGATGAACACCTTTTTCACGCCCCGGCGGATCGCCTCCATGCAGCACTGCGCCTTGGGGATCATGCCCCCGGCGATCACGCCCGATTCGATCAGCCGCGGCACCTCGCCCAGGCTCACGCGCTTAATTAGCGTCGTCTCGTCCTCGCGGTCGCGCAGTATGCCCGACACGTCGGTCATGCTCACCATGCACGCCGCGCCCAGCTCGCCCGCGATGCGCGCGGCGGCGGTGTCGGCGTTGATGTTGTAGATATTGCCGTCCATGTCGCAGCCCACGGTGGAGACCACGGGGATGTAGCCCCGCTCAAGCACGTCCAGTATCGGGCGCACGTCGGTATGCACGATCTCGCCCACGAAGCCCAGGTCCTCGCGCAGGGGCCGCGCCTGTATCATGCCGCCGTCCATGCCGCACAGGCCGATGGCGCGCCCGCCGATGGAGCCGAGCAGGTTCACAAGCCCCTTGTTGATCTTGCCGGAGAGCACCATCTGCACCACCTGCGCGGTCTCCGCGTCGGTCACGCGCAGCCCGCCCACAAAGCGGGATTCCTTGCCGATCTTCTCCAGCATTTCGGTGATCTCCGGCCCGCCGCCGTGTACCAGCACCACGCGCACGCCCACCAGCGACAAAAGCACGATGTCGCGCATCACCGCGTGCTTGAGCTCGTCGCTGGTCATGGCGTTGCCGCCGTACTTGACCACCACCACCTGTCCGGTGTACTGCTGTATGTAGGGAAGCGCCTGTACGAGTATCTCGGCGCGCTGGGCGTTGCTGGTCATAGGAATCCTCCTTGCATAAACATGCGCGCCGTCAGGTCCTGTAATCGCCGTTGATGCGCACATAGTCGTAGGTGAGGTCGCAGCCCCAGGCGACCGCGGCGGCATCGCCGTCGTTGAGGCGCACCTCGATGACCACTTCCTCCTCCAGCAGCACGCGCTTGGCCGTCTCCTCGCTGAAGGGCACGCCCGCGCCGCCGCGGCACACCTCCACGCGCCCGGCGGCGGAGGAGAAGGCCACGTCCACCTTTTCCACGTCCACGTCCTCGCCCGCGTAGCCGATGGCGCACAGCACGC
>DXVG01000043.1 GCA_019409045.1 Clostridiales bacterium
CCCGCGCCCCGCCTACCAGCAGGACCCCGACCGCCTCTACGGCGTGCCCTTCGCGGGCGTGGACGTCCGCTTCAGCGTGGAGGGGGACGCGCTCACCGTGCGCGATGTCGTGCCCTACGAAGAGGGCGCGGGCAGGTAGGCGCGAGCGGCGACAACGCCCTTGCAGACAGCCGACTCTGTCAACTCTGTCAACATACTGAGCGGGCGGGGCGCATCAATGCACCACCCCGCCCGCTCAGAGCGTCGATAAAGCCCCCGAACGCAAAAATCACTTCCGAAAAGAAAACAGGCGGAAGTGATTATTTTTGCTTCCTGCGTCAGCTTCGCCTTGCGCGCCTCGCCCTTTTACTCGGCCGCGTCCTCGTCCACCAGCCCGCCGCGCATTGCGATGTCCAGCGGGGGCTGCTTGCCGCGGCGCTCGTAGGCGCGGCGCACCTGCCGGGCCTGGCGCACGGACAGATCGTGCGTGGTGCGTATGCGGCGGATCAGCTCGGTCACCACCTGCTCAAGCTCGCTGCCCTCGGAGTAGTCGGCCTCCATGGCAAAGTCCGCGCGCCCCTGGATCAGCAGGTCGTCGGCCACGTCCGTGTCGCCCGGCGCGTGTACGGCGATGGAGTATCCGCCCTTCTGCTTGGTCATCTTCATACAGGGCACGTCCGTGAGCCCGTCGCCGATGTAGATCATGTTGGAAAAGGGCACGCGGCGCTTGTACTCGGGCGTGTAGGCGTTCAGGTCGCGGTCGTTGGTCACGTCCAGTATGCCCTTGTTGATGCGAAACAGGTACTGCGTCTTGGAGGTGTAGTTGACCGCGGTGGACGGCCAGACGGCGCGCCCCTCCTCGTCGTAGCAGAACGAGGCGGCAAACACCGCCTTGAAGCGGTTGCCGATGCGCGAGCCCTGTATGATCTCCTGCAACCCGGAGGAGATGATGTAGTGCTCGACGGCCATGCCGTTTTGCTCGCCGATGTTCTGCACGCGGTCAAACCAGCTCTCCACCCCGGGGAAGAACTCCACCGTCTCCCCCAGGCGCGCCAGCGCCTCGCGCGAGAGGTCCATCGCGCCCCGGGCCATCTTCTTCATCATATACATATAGGCGAGTATGCCGTCCATGTTGCTCTGGAGCGCGACTTCCCTGCAAAGCCCCCAGAACGCCTTTGGCTCCATGTTCAGCCCGGGGATGAAGCCGTACTCCTGCATGTCCCTTGGCGAGAGCGTCTTGTCGAAGTCATAGATCAGCGCCACGATCGGCGTGTGCATGGCAAGCTCCTTTCAGAAAAAAGCGCGCGGGGAGGCGTTCTCCCCGCGCGTTGCAGTCGGTCAGGCTGTCTGCGTGCCGTCGGTCGCGGCCGCATCGCCGCTCGCCTCGGCGCTCGGCGTCTGGGTGGGCGCGGGCGTGGGCGTGGGCGTGGACGTGGGCGCGGGCGTGGCGGGCGCATCCGCGGTGCGCGGCGCGTCCTCGGCGTACAGCGCGTTTTGCATGGCCGCGTCGGCGATGCCCGTGGGTTCGAGGCCCACCGCCACCTGGAACAGCTTCACGGCGGTCTGCGTGTTGGAGCCGAAGTTGCCGTCGATGGTATCCTGCAGATAGCCAAGGTCGTACAGCCGCTGCTGCAGCGCGATGACCTCGTTGTTCTTGTCGCCGCGCGAGAGCGTGGTATACGGCACCGGCGTGGGCGAGGCCGTGGGCTCCGCCGAGGGCTGGCTCACCGCGACCGTCTCGCCGCCGATGATGCTGGTCAGCTGCGCCGTGGTGGTCGCCGCGCTCAGCTCGGCGATGGAGTTGCGCACGATGGTCCAGTTTTCCGTGGAGCGCTCGCTCTTCTGCGCGTCGGTCTGCGTGGTGTCGGTCAGCGCCAGAGCGTCCACGGTGACGGCGTTGTTTATGTTGGCCTGTATCGCCGACAGCGCGGCGACGAACTGCTCGTCATCCGGGCTGTACTCCTCGGGCAGAAGCGCGCTCACCGCCTGCGCGTCGCTCTCCAGCGTGCTGGCCAGGCCGAGTATGCCCTCGCTCTGCGAGGCGGTCAGCAGCGACTGCACATAGGCGTTGTCCGCGTGCTGGTTGATCAGCTCCAGGCCCTGCGTGTACAGGTCGCTGGAAACGCCCGCGATGGGCGAGGTCTCGGTCTGTATGTTGTTGAGGTTGTTGATAAAGTACCACACGCCCACCGCCAGGAGCGCCACCAGCGCCAGCGCGCCGATGATCTTCGCCGCCGTGCGCATCACGCTCGCGCGAAGGGGCGCGTACTGCTCGGACGCCTCGTCGGCAAACACTTCTTCGCCCTCGGGCGCGTCGTAGGGGTCTACGGGCCCGACGTCCGCGTCCGCGCCGTACACCTTGCGGCCCCGACCGCGCCGTCCGCGATCCGCGTAGGCCTCCAGGCGCTCGACGTACTCGCTCACATCCCGGCTGATGCCCGCGCGGCCGTCGGAGGTGATGGGCCGCGAGCGAAGCTGGGAGAGGTCGAAGTCGTCGATCTCGGCCTGATCCTCTTCGAACATCTCGCGCACCAGCGGGTCCTCCCGCGCCGGCGGCGCGCTCTCGGCCTGTTCGGGCTCGCCGTCCACTGCGCGGCGCACGTCGCCGCGGATTTCCTCCGGAACGGACGCGCCCTCGTAGATCGGGCGATAGGTCGTGCGCGCGTCCTCGTCCGCGTCGGCCTGCATCTGCTCGTCCTTGCCCGTGTAGGTGGTTCGCGTGTAGGGCACCGCGCCGGCGGCGGCGTCCGTCGCGCCGGGAAGGATGCGCGCCTGCGCGGATGTATAGGGAACGCCCTCAAACCGACTGTCGCCTACCGGCTGCCCACAGGCGCACAACTCAGCGTCCGGCTTGAGCGTCTTTCCACATTTGGAGCAAAACATGCAATGCCCTCCTCGCGCCATGTTCACGCACATGACATACCTATTGTATCTTACATGATACGGCTCCGAAGGCCGCGCGTCAAGCATATTCTTATGACATTACTCCGACAAAAGTCGCAGTTTCTTCAAAATTCAGGGACCGCGCCCACACACTCCGCGCCCGGCGGCGGCGTGTTTACACATCTATGGCCTGTTTGCCACGCAAAAGGCAAAAAAGTGAACAAATTGCAGAACAGAACAAACTTTTTGCTCCGGCGGGCTGCCCGCCCGGGCGAGAAAAAGAAAAATTTTCCCCGCAAACTCCGAAGGAAAAGCATTCTCGGTTTGTGTAAAGTTTATTATAATATTCATATCGGGCGCAACCTGCCCAGAAAGAATATGGAGGGTAATCGCAATGAAGAAACTGATCGCTCTGGTTCTGGTTCTTATGCTGACCCTGAGCGCCTCCAGCGCGTTTGCGCTGACGGTGGCGTTCTCGCAGATCGGCCAGGAGTCCGACTGGCGCACCGCCAACACCGACAACGTCTGCAACGCCATCGAGGCTGAGGGCTGGGAGCTCGTGTACTCCGACGGCCAGCAGAAGCAGGAGAACCAGGTTCAGGCGCTGCGCAGCTTCATCACGCAGGGCGTTGACTACATCCTCTTCACCGGCGTCGTCTCCACCGGCTGGGACGAGGTGCTCGCGGAAGTCAACGACGCGGAGATCCCGCTGCTGCTGTTGGACCGCATTCCGTCCTGCGTAGATGACATCGAGTACGCCGCCGCCTTCGGCGGAGACTTCGTCGAGGAAGGCCACCGCATGGTGCGCTGGCTGGCCAACTACCTGGAGAAGGAAGGCCGCGCCGACGAAGAGATCAACATCGTCATGCTCGAGGGCACCACGGGCGCGGACGCGCAGGTCGGCCGCTCCGAGGGCATCATGGCCGAGCTTGAGAACCATCCGAACCTGAAGCTGCTCGAGTCCCAGACCGGCAACTTCACCCGCGCCGAGGGCCAGCAGGTCATGGAGTCCTTCCTGAACTCTCATGAGGACATCGACGTGCTGCTCGCGCAGAATGACGACATGGCTCTGGGCGCCATCGAGGCCATCAAGGCCGCGGGCCTGAAGCCGGGCGAGGACATCATCATCATCGGCTGCGACTCCGTCAAGGCTGCCTTCGAAGCCATCGTCGCCGGCGAGATGAACTGCACCGTGGAGTGCACCCCCCTGTACGCGGACTTCGTCATCCCCACCATCAAGGCGCTTGAGGAGGGCGAGACCTTCAGCCGCGACATCATCCATCCCGAGGAGTTCTGCTACGACGCCGAGGGCGGCATCCCCTACACCGAGGACGGCGAGGCCCTGTCCATCAAGGCCGCGGACGTCATCGACGAGCGCGTGTACTAATATCGCTGTCTGACCAAGACCAGCCGACGGGGCTGCCACCAGGCAGCCCCGTTTGCGAAAGCGGCGCACGCGTCGCATGCCCGGCGTACCGCGCCGCGCGGAGATACCGACTCCGCGCGGCGCGGTATGCCGGATTCACCGGCAAGACCGGAGACACAGCATCACCCGAACCTGAATAAGGGGGGATACGTTTGTCGGATTTACTGGAAATGAAGGGGATCGAGATACAGTTCCCCGGCGTCAAGGCGCTCGACGGCGTTGACTTTTCCCTGCGCGCGGGCGAGATACACGCGCTGCTGGGCGAGAACGGCGCGGGCAAGTCCACGCTGATCAAGTGCCTGACGGGCGTCAACCGCATGGACGCGGGCGAGATACTGCTGGAGGGCAAGCCCATCCGGCCCACCTCGCCGCAGGCCGCCATCGAGCAGGGCATCTCCACGGTGTTCCAGGAGATCAACCTCTGCCCGAACCTCACCGTCGCCGAGAACATATTCGTCGGCCGCCAGCCGATGAAGCATCACCAGATCAACTGGAAGGAGATCAACCGCCGCGCAAACGAGCTGATGGAGCGATTCAACGTGCGCATCGACGTGACGCGGCCGCTCTCCTCCTATTCCACGGCCATTCAGCAGATGGTCTCCATCGCGCGCGCGGTGGACATCGACGCCAAGGTGCTGATCCTGGACGAGCCGACCTCCTCGCTGGATGAAAACGAGGTCAAACAGCTCTTCAGCGTCATGCGCTCGCTCAAGGAGCAGGGCCTGGGCATCATATTCATCACGCACTTCCTGGACCAGGTGTTTGAGATGTCCGACCGCATCACCATCCTGCGCAACGGCCACCTGGTGGGCGTGTACGACATCGAGCAGATCACCAAGCTCGAGCTGGTCACGCAGATGATCGGTAAGGACATGAACGAGATATTCAACCTCCAGCGCGCGGACGTGCCCGAGGACGCGCCGGTGCTCCTCAAGGCCGAACACCTCGGCGCGCCGGGCAAGGTGGAGGACATCTCCCTGGAGATCCGCAAGGGCGAGATGATCGGCTTTGCCGGCCTGCTCGGCTCCGGCCGCACGGAGACCGCGGAGATGGTGTTCTGCGTGGCGCGGCCCACCCGCGGAAGCATCCAGATGAACGGCGAGCCGTTCAAGGCGCGCAATCCTCTGGACTCCATCAACCGCAAGATGGCCTTCTGCCCCGAGGACAGAAAGCGCGACGGCATCATCGGCGATCTGTCCATCCGCGAGAACATCATACTCGCCATGCAGGCCAAGCGCGGCTTCATGCACCCCATCAGCCGCAAGGAGCAGCAGGAGATCGCCGACAAGTACATCAAGCTGCTCTCCATCGCCACGCCGGACGCCGAGAAGAAGATCGGCGAGCTCTCCGGCGGCAACCAGCAGAAGGTCATTCTGGCCCGCTGGATGGCGACCGATCCCGACCTGCTCATACTCGACGAGCCCACGCGCGGCATTGACGTCGGCGCGAAGGCCGAGATACAGCGCCTGATGATCGAGATGTGCAAGCGCGGCGTGTCGGTGGTGTTCATCTCCAGTGAGCTCGAGGAGGTCATCCGCTGCTCCAACCGCATACTCATCATGCGCGACGGCAAGAAGGCGGGCGAGCTCAGCGGCGAGTTTGGGTCGGACACCCAGAGCGAGATACTCAAGACGATTGCCGGAGAGGGGGCGAGCGCATGAGGAAGAACAACGCTGCCGTATTGGCGGTCCTGGCGATCCTGTGCGTCGTCATGGTCGTCATGGGCGTGTGGGGCTTCACGCTCGAGGGCACGGTGCAAATCAGCGCCGCGGCGGTTGAAGAGAGCGTAGAGACCACGGCCGCCGACGAGGCCGTCGAGGGCGAGGCCGCCGCGGAAGCCGAGGCAGCCGCAGAGACCGAGGCCGCCGAGGGCGAGGCCGCCGCCGAGGGCGAGGCCGCGCTGGAGGAGGCCGCGGCGGAGGATGCGGCTTCTGAGGGCACGCGCGCCAGGGAGCTTGCCATTGGCGCGGAGCTTGCCAAAGAGAGCGGGCTCAAGTCCTTTGCCTATCTCAAGCGCTTCCCGCTGCTGGTGACGGGCCTTCTGTGCGGCGTGGCGTGCGTTCTGGTCCTGCTGATCGCGCGCAAGGTCATCCCCACGCCGGAGAAGCTGATGCACTTCAAGATCACCTACGCGCTGATCGCGGAGTTTGCGATCCTGATGGTCTGCCTGTGGATCCGGCCGGACTTCTTTGCCATCCGCTATGAGCCGAGCACGGGCGCGCTCATCGGCTCGTTGATCACCATACTCAACCGCTCCGCGGAGATCACCATCATCGCCATGGGCATGACGCTGGTCATCGCGCTGGGCGGGACCGACATTTCCGTGGGCGCACTGGTGGCGGTGTCCGGCGCGCTGGCGCTGAAGCTTCTGCGCTGGGACATCAACGTATACACCACGCCCGGAGACTACACGGTGCAGCCGTTCATACTGGTGCTGCTGGTGCCGCTGGCGGTGTGCCTGCTGATGGGCCTGTTCAACGGCGCGCTGGTGGCGAAGCTGAACATACAGCCGATCATCGCAACGCTGATTCTGATGGTGGCGGGCCGCGGCATCGCGCAGATCGTCACCGACGGCAAGCAGTTCACCACGCTCTACAGCCCGTTCCGCTTCATCGCGCAGGGCAGCTTCCTGGGCCTCCCGATGCCGGTGATCATATCGGCGGTGGTGGTGGCGGCGGTGGCGCTGTTCACGCGCAAGACGGCCTTTGGCATGTTCGTCGAGTCCGTGGGCGTCAACCGCAGCGCCAGCCGCGTCTCCGGCCTGCGCTCGGACAGGATCATACTCATCGTGTACATGATCACGGGCTTCCTGGCGGGCCTTTCGGGCCTGATCTACTCCAGCCGCATCTCCTCGTGCGATTCCAACAACGCCGGCCTCAACTACGAGATGGACGCCATTCTCGCGGTGGTCATCGGCGGGACCAGCATGTCGGGCGGCAAGTTCTCCATCGCTGGCACGGTGGTCGGCTCGATCATCATCCGCACGATCATCACCTTCGTCTACTACTTCGGCATCACCGCCGAATCGACGATGGCGTTCAAGGCGCTGATCATCGCGGTGGTCATCGTGCTGCAGTCCGAGCCCGTGCGCAACCGCATGGCCAAGCGTTCCAAGGCCCGCAAAAGCGTCGTAAGGGGGGAAGTACATGCTTAATACGCAGCCAAAGCGCAGGAGCCTGCTCTCGCGCATACTCAACCCCAAGTACATCATGGTCTACTCCACCATCGCGGTATTTCTGGTGATCTACATCGCGGGCGCGATCGGCTATGGCGACAAGGGCTTCACCACGCTGCGCACGTTCATGCTGCTGTTCATCGACAATGCCTACATCGGCATAAGCGCGGTGGGCATGACGCTGGTGCTCATCACCGGCGGCATCGACCTGTCGGTGGGCGCGGTGGCCTCGCTCACGGGCATGTTCATCGCCTACGGCAACAGCGTGCTGGGCGTGAACCCGTTCATCTGCATACTGGCCGCGCTGGTGGTCGGCGTGGGCCTGGGCCTTCTGATGGGCGCGACCATCCACTACCTGAACGTGCCGCCGTTCATCACCACGCTCACGGGCATGTTCTTTGCCCGCGGCGTCTGCTCGCTGATCAGCCGCGAGTCCATACCGATCGAGAACGCGGCCATTGACGCCCTGGCGAGCTGGAAGGCGAACTTCTATCATCTGGTGGACGGCCAGTGGGAGAAGGTCAAGCCCGTGGCCTACATCAACTTCAACGTCATACTCTTCCTGGTGATGATCATCATCGGCGCGATCATACTGCAAAAGACGCGCTTTGGCCGCAACGTCTACGCCATCGGCGGCAACGAGCAGTCGGCCAAGCTGATGGGTCTGCCCGTGGCGCGCACGAAGGTGCTGGTCTACGGCTTCAACGGCCTGTGCTCGGTGCTCGCGGGCGTGGCCTACGCGCTGTACGTCAAGTCCGGCTGGAACCTGGCGCTGCAGGGCGCGGAGCTGGACGTCATCTCCGCCACCGTCATCGGCGGCACGCTCTTGACCGGCGGCGTCGGCTACATGTTCGGCACGCTCTGCGGCGTGCTGCTCAAGGGTACGATTCCGGCGCTGATCAACTTCAACGGCACGCTGTCCTCCTGGTGGGGCAAGATCGCCACGGGCGTACTGCTGCTGCTGTTCATACTGCTCCAGCGCGCGGTGGTGTCCGGCACCGAGCGGAAGAAGAAGGTTTAACACAATTTTCTTGACAAAAGCGGTTTCCTTTGCTATAATGGGCGATGGCTGAAAAAAGCCGCTTCGCCATAGACAGCGAGTGCATGCGCTCAATGGCCTTCGGGCCGCTCGCCGAGGCGCAATGGAAACTGCGATACAGACAGCCCTTGCGCCCATGCGCAGGGGCTTTTTTGCGGGGTCATCCCCACAGCCGTCATCTGGGACGGGACGGGAGGTGTCAAACGTATGTCCAAGAATTTTGAGATCAAAAAGACGATCGTCGCGCAGATCAAAGACAAGATGAGCCGCGCGCAGTCCATCGTGCTGGTGGATTATCGCGGCCTGACCGTCGAGGAAGTCACCGATCTGCGCAACCAGTTCCGCAAGGCGGGCGTCGAGTACGCGGTGCTCAAGAACACCATGCTCACGCTTGCGGCGCGCGAACTGGAGATCGAGGGTCTGGAGGAGCATCTCAAGGGGCCCACGGCCGTGGCTTTCGGCTATGAGGACCCGGTCGCTCCGGCCAAGATCATTACCGAGTACATCAAGAAGAACAAGAAGATCAGCGTCAAGTGCGGCATGGTCGACAAGAAGGTCATCGATGTCGCGGGCGTGACGGCTCTTGCGGAGCTGCCGCCGAAGGAGGTGCTCATCGCCAAGTTGATGGGCAGCATCAACGCGCCGATCAGCGGCTTCGTGGGCGTGCTCTCCGGCGTGCTGCGCTCGTTCGTGTACGCGGTGGATGCCGTTCGCAAGCAGAAGGCCGGCGAGGAATAAGCATTCCTGCCGCCTGACCACCCGGGTTTGACATTACGAGAATTTATGGAGGTATCATCATGAATCGCGAAGAGATCATTTCCGCTATTGAGTCCATGACCGTTCTGGAGCTGGCTGAGCTCGTCAAGGAGCTCGAGGAGAAGTTCGGCGTTTCCGCCGCCGCGCCCGTCGCCGTGGCCGCCGCGCCCGTGGCCGCCGCCGCTGCCGCCCCCGAAGAGGAGAAGACCGAGTTCGACGTCATCCTCAAGGATGTCGGCGCTGAGAAGATCAAGGTCATCAAGGTCGTCCGCGAAGTGTGCTCCGGCCTGGGCCTGAAGGAAGCCAAGGACCTGGTGGATAACTGCCCCAAGCCCATCAAGGAGGCCGTCTCCAAGGAGGCCGCCGAGGAGATCAAGAAGAAGTTCGCCGAGGTCGGCGCGACGGTCGAGATCAAGTAA
>DXVG01000044.1:0-4811 GCA_019409045.1 Clostridiales bacterium
CCGCCGGTCTGGCCATGGCCTACGCGCAGGTATCGCGCCCGGCCTCGGGGCTTGAGCACTACTTCTCCCACGTCTGGGAGATGCTGGCGCTGGAGCGCGGCCTCCCTTACGACCTGCACGGCATACAGGTGGGCGTTGGCACGATGCTGACGCTCGACATACTCGGAAAGCTTCGCGCCATCGCGCCCGACCGCGCGCGCGCGCAGGCGCACATGCGCGCCTTTGACGAGGCCGCGTGGGAAGAGAACATCCGCCGCATCTTTGGAAAGACCGCCGAGGAGATACTGCGCGCGGAGAAGAAGTACCGCAAGAACGACCCGGTCGCGCATCAGAAGCGGCTGGAGGTCATCCTGGCGCGCTGGGACGAGATCATGCGCGCCATCGACGAGGAGCTGCCCTCCGCGCAGGCGCTGCGCGCCATACTCGAACCCACGGGCATGCCGCTCACGCCCGAGGACATCGGCGTCTCCCGGCAGGATGTGGCCGACGCGTTCGTCGGATCGCGCGACATACGCGACAAGTACCTGTCAAGCTCGCTTCTGTGGGACCTCGGCCTGATGGACGAGTTTGCGCAGCAGCTGCTGGAGCCCGCGCAAAACTAGAGGTCTGCGCACCGCGGACGCGTCAAATCAAAATCGCTTCCCGACGTCGATTTCGGGAAGCGATTCTTTCTTTATGTGCGCCGCCGGCTCCTTCGCGGTACCCTCGAGGTCAGGTCCCCTTCTTCGGAGGCGCTTTTTTCGCGTGTTCGGGCGGCTCGCAGTCGTGCTCGTGCAGCACGCCGATGATGTCGTTGAGCAGCAAGCGGCTGCGCTCGGAGAGCAGGTTGTCCGAGGCGGCGGGATGCTTCATGACCTCCAGAGAGTCCTGCAGAAGCATGTCCGTCGACACGCCCAGCGCGTTTGCGATGGATACGAGCGTTTCAACGCTGGCCGTGCGCGTCCCGCGCTCGATGTGCCCAAAGAAGGGAAGCGATATGCTCGCGCGGGTCGCGACTTCCTTTTGCGACAGGCCAAGCAATTTTCGATTTGTGCGTATGCGCTGTCCGAGCTTTACATAGTCCATTTTTCCATTCCCCCAGATATCCCCATAAAATAATAGTGCATAAAAGAATTATAAATGTATCCTTTCAGAAGTTACATCATTGTATATATCATATTATACCCCATCCCCCTTCAATTTGCAAGGAAAATGAAACTGGAAAAATCTGGAAACTCCGGCACGGACAGGCGCGCGTGCCTGAAAACACCAGACGGCTCCCTCTTGATTCTTAACGGTATGTCTGTATAATAATATCGTATCAACCGCAAAGGACGTGCATCGTGAGCAAGACCAGTGAAAATCATGTCGGCGCGGGCGTTTTGCCGCTTCTGCCCCTGCGGGGGCTGCTCGCCTTTCCCAATACGGTCGTGACGCTGGACGTGGCGCGCGGCCGCTCCGTCGCCGCGCTGGAGAGCGCGCTGGAGGGCGACAAGCGCATGTTCGTCGTCGCGCAGCGCGACGCGGCGGTGGACACGCCGCACATCGAGGACATGCACACCGTCGGCACCGTCGTCGGCATCCGCCAGGTGCTGCGCCTGCCGGACGACAGCATACGGGTGCTCGTGGAGGGCGAGTGCCGCGCGATCCTGCTGGATGTGGAGGAGAGCGCGAAGATGCAGCGCGCACAGGTGATGCTCCTCAGCGAGGGCGAGTCCGAGGGCGGCAGCGCCGAGCAGGACATTCGCCGTCAGGCCATGATGCGCGCGCTTCGCAAGGCGGCCTTCCGGCTGGAAAAGGCGCGCGGCGAACATATCTCCACGGAGCTGCGCACGCAGATATGCGCGCAGCGCCGCCCGGACGCACTGTGCGACGTGATCGCGGCGAACTTTCTGACCAGCGTGGAGGAAAAGCAGGCGGTCCTTGAGTGCATGTCGCTGGATCTGCGCATGGAGACGCTGCTTGCCGCGCTCGGGCGGGAGCTGAAGATCACCAAACTCGAGGAGAAGATACACGCGCGCGTGCGCGAGGCGCTGGACAAGTCCAACCACGAATACTACCTGCGCGAGCAGCTCCACGTCATTCAGGAGGAGCTCGGCGAGGACGAGGATGAGGAGCTGCGCACGCTGCGCGCGCGGCTGGCAGAATCGAAGATCAGCGGCGAGGCGCGCGAGCGCACGGAGAAGGAGCTTGCGCGCCTTGCGCGCACGTCCATACACGCGCCGGAGAGCGCCGTGCTGGAGACGTATATCGAGACCATGCTCGACCTGCCCTGGGGCGTGCGCACAGGAAACGGCATAGACCTTGCGCGCGCGCGCAGCATACTCGACAAGGATCACTACGGCATGCGCGAGGTCAAGGACAGGCTGCTTGAGTACCTGGCCGTCGCGCAGCGCAAGGGCGACCTGAAAAGCCCCATACTCTGCCTGGTGGGCCCGCCGGGCGTTGGCAAGACATCCATCGCCCGCTCGGTCGCGCGCGCGCTGAACCGGCGCTTTGCGCAGATGTCGCTCGGCGGCGTGCATGACGAAGCGGAAATTCGCGGGCATCGGCGCACCTACATCGGCGCGATGCCGGGGCGGCTGATCTCGGCGATCCGCCAGTGCGGCTCGATGGACCCCGTGTTCCTGCTGGACGAGGTGGACAAGCTCTCGCGCGACATGCGCGGCGACCCGGCCTCGGCGCTTTTGGAGGCGCTGGACCCGGCGCAGAACGACGGTTTCCGCGACCACTACATCGAGGCGCCGTTCGACCTGTCCAACGTATTGTTCATCACCACGGCCAACACCACGGACCCCATCGACCGCGCACTGCTGGACCGCATGGAGATCGTCGAGGTCCCCAGCTACACGCTGGAGGAAAAGCTGGCCATCGCCAAAAAGTACCTGCTCCCCCGCCAGATGCGCGAGCACGGGCTGGACAAAGGCTGCGTGCGCATGGGCGAAAGGGCGCTGCGCGCGCTGATCTCGCTCTACACGCGCGAGGCGGGTGTGCGCGAGCTGGAGAGGATGCTCGCCAAGGTCTGCCGCCGCGCGGTGCTGACCTTGCAGGAGGATCCGTCCATCGCGTATGTGCGCGTCCGGCCGGAGGACCTGCGCGCCATGCTCGGCGCGCCGCGCTACCCGGAAAAGCCGGAGCCGGACAGGCAGCGCGTGGGCCGCGTCAACGGCCTTGCGTGGACCAGCGTGGGCGGCGAGGTCATGCCCGTGGAGGCGCTCGCGCTCGACGGCAAGGGCGAACTGCGCCTGACCGGCAAGCTCGGCGAGGTCATGCGCGAATCTGCGCAGCTCGCGCTGAGCATCGTGCGCAAGCGGCTGGCCGACTACGGCGTGGCCCCGAACTTTCTGGAGACGCACGATCTGCATGTACACGTTCCCGAGGGCGCGGTGCCCAAGGACGGCCCCTCCGCGGGCGTCGCGCTCGCCTGCGCGATGCTCTCGGCCGTCTCCGGCGCGCCCGCGCGGCCGGACATAGCCATGACCGGCGAGGTCACGCTGCTGGGCGACGTGTTGCCCGTCGGCGGCGTGAAGGAAAAGCTGCTGGCGGCCTACCGGCTGGGGATAACGAAGATACTTCTGCCGCGCGAGAACCGCAGCGACCTTGAAAAGATCGACGAACAGATACGCGCAAAGCTCGAGATCACGTTTCTGGACAATATCGAGCTGGCGCTTCAGACGGTGCTCGTCCCGAGCCGGGAAGCGCAGGTGGCGGTATGATGACCATACGCAGCGCCAAATTCGTCGTCTCGCTGGACCGGCTGCGGCCGTTTCCCGGCCAGGGGCTTGCGGAGATCGCCATGGCGGGCAAGTCCAACGTGGGCAAGTCCTCCATGATCAACAGCCTGCTGGGCAACTCAAAGCTGGCGCGCACGTCCTCCGCGCCGGGCAAGACGCGGCTTTTGAACTTCTTTCGCGTAAACGACCGCTTCCTGCTGGTGGACCTGCCGGGCTACGGCTTTGCGCGGGCGCCCAAGGGCGAGCGCGAACGCTGGGCGGAGATGATCGAGGGCTATCTGAAGGGCTCGGAGCACCTGCGGCGCGTGCTGCACCTTGTGGACATACGCCACGAGCCGACCGCGGAGGATCGCATGATGACCCAGTACCTGCGGCACTTCGACATACCCTTCACCGTGGTCGCCACCAAGGCGGACAAGCTCTCCCGCGCGGCGCGGGGGCGCAGCATACCCGTCATCTGCCGCTCGCTGGCGGTGCAGCCGTGGGAGGTGGTGGCCTACTCCTCCGAGGACGGCACAGGCCGCGAGGCGATCCTGGAACTTCTGGAAAATGAGACTTGCGACGAGGTCGATGCACATGAGTAAGCAACTGCGCGGCGGGCTGTACCTCGCCCTGGCCGCGCTGATCTGGGGTATGGCGTTTTCCGCGCAGAGCGAGGGCGCGAGCCACATGCAGCCGTTTTCCTTTACGGCGGTGCGCTCTCTGATCACTTTTGCGACGCTGGGGCTGTTCGCGCTGGTCGGGCGGCGCGGCGCTCGCTCCGAGAGCGGCTCGCCGGGCGTGCGCTCCTACATAAAGATCGGCGTTCCGCTGGGCGTGATCATGTTTATCGCCACCGGGCTTCAGCAGGTGGGCCTGTCGCTGGACCCGAGCGCGGCCAAGAGCGGGTTTATCACGGCGCTGTACATCGTCATCGTGCCGCTGTTGGGGCTGATCGTCTACCGCCGCCGCGTCGCACCGCTGGTGTGGGCGGGCGTCGCGCTGTCGCTGGTGGGGCTGGCGCTTCTGTGCCTGAAGGAGGACTTCAGCGTCGGCTACGCCGACCTTGTCACGCTCTCCTGCGCGGCCATGTTCGCGGTGCACATCGTGGCGGTGGAC
>DXVG01000044.1:4821-9672 GCA_019409045.1 Clostridiales bacterium
GTGGACCGCTTCGCCGCCGGGCTGAGCGCGCCGCGGCTGTGCTGCGTGCAGTTTGGCGTGGCGGGCGCGCTGTCGCTGGTCGTGGCGCTGTTTACGGAGACGCTGCGGCTGTCCGACATACTGGCCTGCTGGCCGAGCCTTCTGTATGTGGGCGTCTGCTCCGGCGCGCTGGGCTACAGCTTCCAGATCGCCGGGCAGCGTTACACCGAGCCGACGCTCGCCTCGCTGATTTTGTGCCTGGAGAGCGTGTTTGCCGCCGTGGGCGGCTGGCTGCTGCTCGGGCAGACGCTCTCCGCCCGCGAGGTGGCGGGTTGCGCGGTGATGCTGCTCGCGTGCGTGCTGGCCCAGCTTCCCGAAAACAGGCGCGAACTGCGACACGCCCCGCACAAGGACGCGCACACGGCCTGTTAGCCCAGTGCAAAAGCGCGCGGACGGTTCTCTTTCGAGATCGTCCGCGCGCTTTTCTCTGTTTTGGGCTCGCCTTTCAGCGCCTGCGCATGAGCACGCCGACGGCGCTCAACGCGAGGAAGGCCGCGGCGTTGACCACGACCACGCACGCGCCCGCGGGCATGTTTTCATAGTAGCTGCTCAGCAGTATCCCCACGAGGAAGCAGACCACAGAGATCACGCCCGCGCCGATGACCACGCTGCGAAACCGGTTCAGCACGCGCATGGCGCTCAGCGCCGGAAAGATGACGAGGCTGGAGATGAGCATCGTGCCCATCATGCGCATGCCGATGACGATGGTCACCGCCGTGAGCATGGCGATGATCGTGTTCAGCGCGCCCACGCGCATGCCGGTGGCGCGGGCAAATGGCTCGTCAAACGTGACGGCGAACACGCGATGGTACAAAAACACGAAGATGGCGAGCACCGCCACGCACAGCGCGATGGAGACCACGACGTCCGAATCGGTGAGCGAGAGTATCTTGCCAAAGAGGTAGTCGCCGACCTCGCCCATGCCCTTGGTCATGGAGATGACGATCACGCCCACGGCCATGGCGGTGGTGGAGAACATGGCGATCGCCGCGTCGCCCTTTATGCGCGTGCGCTCGTTGATGCGCAGCAGCAGAAACGCCGCCGCCATGACCGTGGGGATCGCCACCGCCAGCGGCGCAAGGTTTGCCGCAGCCGCCACGCTCAGCGCGCAGAAGCCCACATGCGACAGGCCGTCGCCGATCATGGAGTACCGCTTGAGCACGAGGCTCACCCCCAGCAGCGCCGCGCACAGGCTCACAAGCGCGCCCACGACCAACGCGCGCTGCATAAACGGGTATTGCAGGTAGGAGAGCACCGTATCAAGCATTGTCCTTCCTCCATTGCGCGTAGAGAGCGCGCGGGCCGTCGAAGCGCACCTCGCGGTCGAGCACGATCACGCGGTCGGCGTCGCGCACGGCGGCCTGTACGTCGTGCGAGATCATGAAGATCGCCATGCCCCGGGCGCGGAGCATGCGCAGGATGGCGTAGAACTCCTCCGTGGCATCCGGGTCGAGCGCGGACACGGGCTCGTCGAGCATGATCAGCTCGTCCGCCGCGCACAGCGCCCGCGCCAGCAGCACACGCTGCTGCTGCCCGCCCGAGAGCGTGGCATAGCCCCGCCTGCGCAGGCCGTCGATGCCGAGAAGCTGCATGCACTCGCCCGCGCGCGCCTTCTGCTCCGCGGTGTAGAACATGCGCATGCCCATGCGGTTGTTCAGGCCCGAGCGCACGACCTCCTCCACGGAGGCGGGAAAGTCGCGCTGCGCCTGCGTCTTTTGCGGCATGTAGCCGATGTGGTCGCGCCGCAGGCCGTCGCCAAGCGAAATGCGGCCCGCCTTGGGCTTGACCAGCCCCAGCATGGCGCGCATGAGCGTGGACTTGCCCGAGCCGTTGCGCCCGAGCATCACCGTATACTCTCCGCGGCGGATCTCGAGGCTGGCGCGCTCCACGGCGGCATGCCCCTCGAACGTGACGGTCACGCCCTCAAGCGTCATCAGCGCCACGCGCCTCACCTCCCCGACAGCTCGCGCACAGGCCGACCAGCACGCTGCCGCGCGGGTCGATGGCAAAGCCGTGCTCCCGGCTCAGGTGCTCGGCCAGCGTCCCGGCGAGCTCGCAATCGACGTGGAACATGTTGCCGCAGCGCGAGCACAGCACATGAAAGTGGCGATCGCAGTCCTCGTCGCCGCCGTGAAACTGGTAGCGCAGGAGCCCGCGCGCGTCCTGATAGCGCCGCGCCGTGCCCCGCGCGCAGAGCGATTCGAGAAAGCGATAGGCCGTGGTCAGCCCGACGCGCACGCCCTCGGCCTCCATCGCCCGCACCAGCTCCTCCGGCGAGAAGCACTGCATCGCGTGCTCGGACAGAAAGCGCGCCATTTCGGTCTTTTGCCGCGTCTGATACTCGCCGCGCATGTCAGTACAGCCCCTCCCTGAGCGCCGATACATTGCGCTCCATCAGCGAAATGTAGCTCTCCCCCGCCGCAAATTCCTCCGCAGTGAGGCTCTGGCAGGAGTGCATCTCCACAATGCGCGCGCCCGTCTGCTCGGCAACGGCGTTTGCGACGTCGCGCGTGGACATCTCAATGACGTACACCACCGGAGCGCCGTCCTCTTCCACCGCGTCGATGAGCGAGGCGACGGCCTGCACGCTCGGCTGCGTCTCCTCCGAGCAGCCGGAGAACGCCGAAAGATACGTCAGGCCGTACTCCCGCGCGAAGTACACAAACGGGAACCGGTCGGCAAACACGAGCTGCGTGCGCTCCGCGCCGGAAACCACGTCCCGAAACGCCGCGTCCAGCTCCACGAGCTGTGCGTCGTAGCCCGCGGCGTTTTCGCGGAAGGCATCGGCGCGCTCCGGGGCGAGCGCGCACAGCGCGTCGGTGAGCGCAGAGAGCATCGCGCGCATGTTCACGGGCGAGGTCCATATGTGCTCGTCGTAGGATATGTCCTCGTGTCCCTCGTGCGCGTGCTCCTCCTCCAGGGGCTCCACGCTCTCCATCAGCCGCACGCAGGCCACGCCATCCGTTCCGGAGAGCATGTCCTCGACCCATGCCTCGCTCACGCCGCCGATGCACACGAGCATGTCCGCGTCGTATACGGCCTTCGCGTCCGCGGGCGTGGGCTCGTAGGCGTGCGCGTCCGTGCCCGGGCGCACGAGCAGCGTGAGCCCCTCGTCCGTGCCCAGCACCTGCCGGACGAGGTCATAGCAGGGAAAGTCCGTCGCAACGATTTGCAGCTCGCTCTGCTGCGCGCCGGCCGACGCGCAGGAGCACAGCGCGAGGCACAGCGCGATACATACCGCAAAAGCTCTGCGCATACAGCTCACTTCCAATCTGAAAATCAAATTCATTTTCAAGTATAATCCCTTTTCTCAGTTTGTCAAGTTACGTTTTTCCTATGCCTATGCGCTTCAATATGTCGAAAGCATGGCGAGAATTCTATTTTTTATTTTTTTATAAACAAATACTGGCTCTCCTGCCGTAGAATCGCTATAATACCATCGGGAGGAATTGATCATGCTTGCAAAGTTCAGCGTCAAAAAGCCATACACCGTCATCGTCGGAATCCTTCTGGTCATCGTTCTGGGCGCGATATCGTTTGCCAACATGACCACGGACCTGCTGCCGAACATGAACATGCCCTATGTGGCCGTGTACACCACCTATGTGGGCGCCACGCCTGAGCAGGTGGAGGACGAGATCACGCGGCCCATGGAGGCGTCGTTTGCAACGCTTACCGACATAAAGAGCATCAACTCCACCTCCTCGGAGAACCTGTCGCTGGTGGTGATGGAGTTTGAGAGCGACACGGACATCGACAGCGTGATGATCGAGCTCTCCTCCCGCATAGACATGCTGCGCGGCGAGTGGAGCGATTCGGTCGGCGCGCCGGAGGTGATGAAGATCAACCCCGACATGATGCCCGTCTCCGTCGCGTCCGTATCGCTCGAGGGCGCGGACGTGCGCGAGCTGACGGCGTTTGTGGACGAGACGCTCATGCCCCGCCTGGAGAGCGTCGACGGCGTTGCCTCGGTCAGCGCGTCCGGCGCGGTGGAGGAGCATGTGGCCGTCACCATCGAGCAGAGCCGCATCGACATGCTCAACAGCATCATCCTGCGCGAGGTGGATGAGGAACTGGCCGACGTGGAGCGCCGGCTCAACGACGCGCAGGCGCAGCTCTCCGAGGGCAAGCGCACGCTCGCGAGCGAGCGGGAAAACGTGCTGGGACAGATCGACGATGCGCTCGCGCAGCTCAGCGGCGACACGCTCGAGGGCGCGCTTGCGCAGGCGCAGGCGCAGCGCGACGAGCTGAGCGCGCAGCTTGAGCAGACCAGCCAGGCGCTCAGTGCGATGGAGGCGCTTTCCTCGCTCACGCCCGAGCAGAAGCAGCAGCTCGACGCGCTCAACGCGCAGCTTGCCTCGCTGCGGCTCTCCCTTGCGGAAAAGCAGGCGCAGCTCGACGCGCTGGAGGGCGCCGTGCACGACCCGGACGCACAGGATCGCTATGACGAAGCCGCCGCGCGCCGCGACGCCGCGCTCTCAGAGCGCGCGCAGCTCGAGGATTACATAGAGGAACAGACGATGCGCGACCCGGAGGCGCTGCGAGAGCGCATCGCGCAACTCGAGGCGGACGTGGCCAGCGGCAGCGAGGCGGTCGCCGCGGCGAACGCGCAGGTGGAGCAGGGCGCGGCGCAGCTCGAGGCGCTGAATGATCGCATCGCGCAGCTCGAGGCGCAGATCGCCCAGATCGCGGGCGAGACATCGCCCTCGCCCACCCCCACTTCGCCCGTCACCGAACCGCCGACTTCCGAGCCACCGACTTCCGAACCGCCGACATCTGAGGCACCGACATCTGAGGCGCCGACATCTGAGG
>DXVG01000045.1 GCA_019409045.1 Clostridiales bacterium
CTGCGGCTGGGGGTTGGACGCGGGGCGGTCGTCGTCATCGTCGGTGTCGTCGTAGTCGTCGTAATCGTCGTAGCCGTCGTCGTCGTCGGTGTCGTCATAGACCGGCGTGGAGGGGCGGGAGGACGCGCCGTCGTCGGTATCGTCGTAGTCGTCGTCCCAGCCGTCATCGTCGTTGGTGTCGTCGTAGTCGTCGTATACGTCGTCGTCGGTGTCGTCGTAGAGGTCGTCGTAGTAGTCCTCATCGTCGGTGTCGTAGAAGTCCTCGACGTAGTCCCAGCGGGCGACGGCGTCGGCGGAGAAGATGCGCTCGGCGTCGTCGGCGTCGTACACGCCGGTGGGGGTGATGCCGTTGGCGAGCTGGAACTCGCGCAGCGCGGCCTCCGTGCGGGAGCCGAAGATGCCGTCGGCCTTGCCGCTCAGGTAGCCCAGCGCGATCAGGCGCGTCTGCAGCTCGGCCACGCGGGCGGTGCTCATGTCGTCGCGGTCGCCCTGCGCAAGGCCCGCAGCGGCGTCATCCATGTCCCAGGCGTCGTCCCAGCCGTCGTCGTTCTCCCAGTCGTCGTCGTCCCAGTCGTCGTCCATGATGATGAACTCGACAAAGTCCGTGGGCAGGTTGTAATCCTGCGCGAGGGCGGCGGCGGTCTCGCGGGTCATGCTGCTGCGGATGGCCTCGCGCTCGGCCTGGGCGGTGAGGTCGTCATCGTCGGTATCCAGGAACAGCGAGAGTATGACCTGCACGTTCCTGTACCGCTCCTCCGAGGCGGGGTTGACCATGATCTCGGCGCGCAGAACGTTTGCCAGCGCGCGGTAGTAGGCGTTGCGCACCTGCGCCACCGACATGGCGTGCCCCGCGGCGTAGGAGGCGATGTCCTGCATGGTGATGGCGGTGAGGTTGGTCAAAACCGGCGCGATGCTCGCCGCGGCGGCCGCGTCGGCGGCGGGGGTGGCGTACACGCCCGCCATGACCTCGTCCAGGTACTGCTCGTTGGTCTTGAAGGTCACGGGGGCCTGCGCGTTCTGCTCGAGCGTCGCGTCCTGCCCGGTGAGGCTTCGGAAGGCGTCCAGCGCGCTGCCCTCGGCGATCGCCGTCAGCGCCGTGGTCAGCGCCAGCACGAGCGCGAGCGCGATGATGATCAGCTTTTTCAAAACACCCAACTCCTCTTTGCTTTGTTCGTTCGCAGGAAGATTTTTCCTTACACGCAGGATTATACAGACCCGCGCCGCGCAGACAAAGCGTTTGGGCCGAGTTTTCACGCGCTTTTCACACAGGGCGCAAAGAGCCCCCGCGCGGGGCGGGGGAAAGGCCGCTTCTGTGTTCAATTTTGGGATTGTTTCCAAATCAGCAGGATCGTGGGAGGCACGCTTACCGTCCCTTGTCTTTCGATAATTGGTAGTCATTGCTTTTCGTGCCTGTGCTTGTCGTCGTGGCAAACATTGCAGAGCGTTTCAAGGTTCTCCAGCGTGTTTTCCCCTCCATCCTTGTGAGGTTTTTTGTGGTGAAGCTCAAGCATTTTTCGGGGGTCGTCCGGAGAAAGCATTGTACGATTCCAATGACAGTTTACGCACGCAAAGTCGTCCCTTGTCAAAACCGCAACTCGGATCGCGTCGGGAATTCTTCGATCATGCTCATACGCCTGTCGATTTTCTTCTAAAACATATACGCCTACCGAAAGATCCGTGCGACCGGAGTTCTTGGTGGCGATGGGCCAGCCGTCTTCCGTGCGCAACTCTCTTACCCGGCGTGCCCATTCTTTGGCATCCTTTGCCAAATAACGCAGTTCCTCACCGGTAACTTGCTTCCCAATATTTTTCTTAAAATATTCGATCAGTTTTTCTTTGACTGCAATTTTCTTTCGGCGTATTTCATTTAGTATATTCCATCTGAGTGCGGCGTCCCGATCTTGTTGCGTGCTCATCAGTACATACTGGTCCGGTTTTATTTTTGCAGGGTCGACGCCCATTGTTGAAAACGACGCTGCATCATCCGCTTCCTGTGCCATTTCCTTAAATGTTACGCCGGAGTATATCCACCATCCGAACTGCACCCTTAACTCCCGCACACGACGAGCCCATTCGTTGATTCCGGAGACAACCATCAGTTCATCTCCATCAATTACGGTCAGTGGATACTGGCGAAAGTAGGCAAGAATGCGATCCCGGGCTGTCGGCGCGACGTCTTTCGGAAGAAGAGAACTTCCCAGATCTCTCAATGTATGAAACGCAGGAACCAGCGCGATAACCTTGGCACGAAGATCATCCTTTTTTGCCTCTTCCGAGAAATTGGTCAGCAACCGTATCAATTCTTGTTGTAATATTTCCGGATTATTCGGTTGAGAACGACGTGGCATAATGCTCCCTCTCCTTCCCGCAAGTTCCATCATGTCATGGTCATCATTTTTGTCGGACAAAAACCCTCTGATTTTTCGCAATAAAGATTCCTGATTCTTCCTTTTAATTTCGCATTCCCATACAACCAGCACGCGCCAGCCCAGTTTTTCAAGAGACATTCTTACAAAACGGTCGCGCTCCATGTTTTTGTTGATCTTTTTGTTCCAGAAATCAACATTTGTCTGTGGGCGGCGTCCTCGGCTGCAGTCATGGCCGTGCCAGAAGCAGCCGTGGACAAATATTGCCACTTTATATTTGGGCAGGACGATGTCCGGACATCCCGGAAGGTTTTTTTTATTTATCCGAAAGCGATACCCCGCCACATGCAAAATACTCCTCAGTTTGAGTTCCGGGGAAGTATTCTTGTTTTTTACATGCGACATGATTTGACTTCTTTGGGAGGCGTCAAATATATCAGGCATCGTCCTGTTCCCTTTTGTCGAAGAGAAGCTCCACACAATCAGCTATGCGGGACGCCAGTAGCGGTGGAACAGCATTTCCGATCTGCTTTGCAATTTCAATCTTACTCCCAAGAAAGCGAAAATCGTCGGGAAAAGACTGTATGCGCGCAGCCTCTCTATGTGTGATTGGGCGATGCTTTGAAGGGTGCAAATACCGCCCCTTCTCCGGCTTGAAAAACTCAGTTCGGATGGTTACCGACGGTCTGTCCCACCATAGTCGCCCAAACAAGTCCGTTCCACCGGATTTTTTGTTTATCCAACATTTCGGCGTTATTTCCGGCGCAACTCTTTGCAGATCGAAACGATTCATTCCTTCATCCGGAATTGCCTTATAACGCTTCAGACTTATTTCCGTCGGAACCCTTCCGAAATGCAGATCAAGCGGCGAGCTTTCTTCTCTGATTTCTGTTCCGACAGGATCCGGAAGATCCTCAATGGCGTCCCGCACCGTTCGCCATGGTGCTGCGTTTTCGTCATAACCGTTTTCAATGGTAATCTTATTCAAATCAATGGCCATGGGATTGTAATGCGTTTTTAACGGCGGGAAAACCGTATTGGGGTCTGCAAAGCGGCATCCGACGATAAATGCCCGATATCTGATCTGGGCAACACCATAGTCGGCGGCACATAGCTTTGCTTTTGCCAGCGGATAAAACCCCAATTCCAACGCACACTTTTTGATCTCATTAAATTCATCCGAATTGAGCAATTGCGGCACGTTTTCCATTACAAATACGTCGGCGCCGGAACGCCTTACCACTTCCATAAATGGACGCCAAAGTGTCCGCCGCTTATCTCCACGTCGCTTCTTGTTCAACAGACTGAATCCTTGACATGGAGGCCCCCCGATAACGATATCGGCAGGGGGTATCTCAAGCTCCCTGTTGTTCAGCAAATCGGTTATATCCCCGACGACGCAATGTCGGCCAAAATTCATATTGTAGGTAGCGGCTGCATATTCATTGAAGTCGTTGGCCCAAACCATTCTAAACGGATGTCCAAAAACCTCACTGAAACCCAAAGAAAGGCCCCCCGCTCCACAAAACAAATCAATAAGTCTATATTTCCTCTGTTCCATACTTTTCACCTGGCCGCATACTGTTTCACTTGAAATTGTATCACAGAAAGAAGCCTCTGTCACGCCGTTTTTTTGTGTTTTGTGGCTGTTCGTTTCCACTCCTCCGTTTTGCAAGTCTGCAATGCAACATCCGTGTCCCCAAAATCCCTTCATGCTTTTCTCTTTTTCCGTCCTGAATTTTTTTCGCAGGAGGAGGTACAAAAAACCAGATGCAATATACGCGGGTAATCAATAAAAATTTTTATGGAAAGCATGCTTGACATTTGGGCGCGGGCGTGCTATACTGCGCATATGGAAAGCAAACTTTCCATTTGAAAGGAGGCGGCCGCGTGAAAAACCGGCTGGAGGAGCTGCGCAGGGCGCGGGGCGTGCGGCAGGAGGAGCTCGCGCGCGCGCTGGGCGTGTCGCGGCAGACCATCGGCTCGCTGGAGAACGGGCGCTACAACCCGTCCATCCTGCTGGCCTTCCGCATCGCCCGATTTTTCGATCTGGCGATCGAGGACATATTTCTCTACGACGAGGAGGAGGACAGAGCATGAAGGGAAAATGGATCGGTTGGGGCGCCGTGGCGCTGGGCGCGCTGATGGCGGGCGCGGGGATTTGGATGGCGCGGGAATTTGCGCAGGCGCAGGGGCTGATGGCGGCGCTTCCCTATGTGCTCATCGGCCTTGGCTGCGGCGCGTTCGGCTACGGCGCGGGCGCGGCGGCGAACGCAATGGTCGCCCGCAGGTACCCGGACGTCGCCCGCGACAAGGAGATCGAGGAGAAGGACGAGCGCAACGTGGCCATCGCCAACCGCGCCAAGGCCCGGGCGCTGGACAGCATGTACTACGTCTTCGGCGCGCTGATGGTGGCGCTGGCGCTGATGGGAACGGACATGAAGGTGATCCTCCTGCTGGTGGCGGCCTACCTGTTCGTGGCGGGCAGCATGGTGTACTACCTGTGCCGGTATCAAAAGGAGATGTGACCTCCGATCACCCAAAACAAACCCATCCCACAGCTCGCGGGATGGGTTTTTAGTACAATGCGCAACACGCGTCGACGATGCTCTCCACGATGCGCACCTGTGAAGGCGTCAGCCTTCGCAGCTTGTCCGACAGAAAAGCAGGAGGTCTTTGTCGATGATGTCGCCGGTCAGCAGGTAGTCGGCGCTCACTTCGAGCGCGACGGCGATCTTCAACAGGTTCTCCGGACGCATCGCCCGCTTCCCCGCCTCGGCGTAGGAGATGAACTGCGCGGTCACGCCGCCCTTCTCGGCAAGTGCTTCCTGCGTAAGTCCGAGCGTTTTGCGGCGCTCCATGATTCGCCGGCCGATGTCTTTCAGGCACAGCTCCGCGTCCATTCCGCTCACCTCTGCTCTCCCTGCCTGATTGCAGGGCGCGCCGTTGACTTATGGGCGAGGATCGCGTCCATCACGTCGCCGACCGCCCGCCTTTCCCGCTCGGAGAGCTGATTCCAGCGGTTGAGAAGGTGCTGCTGCTCGGCGGTGAGGTGCGCCGCCTCGCCATCCTCAAAAAACTGCGCGAGCGTGATGCCCAGCCCGTCGCAGATCATGGAGAGCGTGGTAATCGTGGGATTGGTCGAGCGGGAGAAGATGTTCTTGACGGTGTTCCACGCAAGGCCCGAACGCTTCGCCAGCATGTACAGGTTAAGGCCGCGCTCGTCCATCAACTGCTGAAGGCGCACACGGATGTCCATCGCTCAATCACCTCCCACGAACAATTGTATAGAATTTCCGCGCGGTACGAAATCTATACAAAATTCGATTATTATAGAAATTTTGAGTGATATAGACCTTCAAAAAGGGCCGCCATGATGATATAATTGAGTGATAGTATTCTCATTTTTGAGTTATGGCGGCGATGGTATGACAGAAAGGGAAAAGCGAGCAATGCGCTGTTGCTTTACGGGGCACCGCCCGGAAAAGCTGGTCGGCAGGGAGGAGGCCGTCAAGGCGGCGCTTGATCAATCCATAGAATTGGCAATTTCAAGCGGTAAAAGGACGTTCATCAGCGGCATGGCTCGCGGTGTCGACCTATGGGCGGCGGAGCTTGTTCTCAAGCATCGTCGCAAAGATGCCGCCATCCGTTTAATCTGCGCCCTGCCACATCCGCATTTTGAAGTGCATTGGAGTGCTTATTGGCAGCAACAGTACCATTCAATACTGCATAGAGCAGATTTCGTAAAGGAAATCTGCCCGTTCGCCAGCATGGCAAGCTATCAAGCGCGGAATGCATGGATGGTCGATCATTCCTCGCTGGTCATCGCAGTATTCAACGGACAAGAAGGGGGCACAAAAAACACCATTGAATATGCAAACAGACGGCGCGTGCCCGTCAGCATTTTGGATATGCGATACATCGACAGGCCGCAGGACTGACTCTTTATGGAAACGGTTGGTTTTCATCCCCGCCGCAAAAAATCCCCCGCAGCCCTTGCAATCTCCCCGCGCGTCGTGTATAATATCCACGCCCCCATGCGGGGCCGACAGTTCGTTTGTGCCATCCTGTCGTAAAACAAAACCAGGGCTGCTGTTTTATGTCCGAAATGCATAAAATGGTGGTTTTGCGTTTTGTAAAGCCACTTTTTCTTTTGGAGGAAACGCTATGAACGGCATCATTGCGGGCGCGCGCAGGCGTCCGGGCGCGCTGGGGGCGCGCCTGAAGCGGGAGTGGGAGGACACAGCGGCGCTGTTGCGCTGCATACCCGCCACGGCGGTTTCACTGTTCGTGGTCAGCGTGATCTGCATGAACCTGCTGGCGAACAAGACGCTTGTGCAGACCGAGTGGATCGCGCTGGACGGCGGCATACTCGTCTCGTGGCTGTCGTTTCTGTGCATGGACGTCATCACACGGCACTTCGGCCCCCGTGCGTCCAACCGCATCGCCGTGCTGGCCGCGGCGGTCAACCTGCTCACCTGCCTGATCTTCTACATCGCCAGCGTCATCCCCTCCAACGCCGCGGACTACACCGCGCTCAACGGCATCCTCGGGGGCACATGGTTCATACTGCTGGGCAGCACCGTGGCCTTCCTCGCCTCGGCGGCGCTGAACAACTTTCTCAACTGGTCCATCGGCCGCGCCTTTCGCAAAAACCCGGACGGCAAGGCCGCCTTCGCGGCGCGGACGTACATCTCCACGTTCATCGGCCAGTTCACGGACAACTTCCTGTTCTCGCTGATCGTGTTCGTGGGCTTCGCGCCCATCTACTGGGACGGCTTTCGCTGGACGGTGTTGCAGTGCGCCATGTGCGCGCTGACCGGCGCGGTGGCCGAGGTGGTCATGGAGATCGTCTTTTCGCCCTTCGGGTACAGGGCGGTGCAGAAGTGGAAGGAACACGGCGTGGGGCGGGAATACCTCGCCCGCATGGAGGAGGGACGCAGATGAAGGTACTGATCACCGGCGCGTCGGGCGGCATCGGGCGCGCCATCGCCGAGCGGTTTCTGCGGGCGGGAGACGAGGTGGTGGGCATCGACCGGCAGGCGGCGGCGGTCGCGCACGCGCGGTATATACATCACCAGCTCGACGTGCGCGATCTTGCGGCGCTGCCGGAGGTGGCGGACGTGGACATACTCATCAACTGCGCCGGCACGCAGAACGAGGACGACATCGACGTGAACCTCAAGGCGCTCATCCACATTACCGAGCGCTACGGCGTGCGCGAGGGCATCCGCGCCATCCTCCACATCGGCTCGGCCAGCGGCCACACCGGCTCGGAATTTCCCGAGTACTGCGCCAGCAAGGGCGGCGTGGTGGCCTACACCAAGAACGTGGCCATGCGCGTGGCGGCGTTCGGGGCCACCTGCAACAGCCTCGACCCCGGCGGCGTGCTCACGCCGCTCAACCAGTGCGTGATCGAGGACGCCGAGCTGTGGGCGCAGATCATGGACGAGACGCCCCTTAAGCGCTGGGCGACGCCCGGGGAGATCGCCGAGTGGGCGTACTTCCTCACTGCCGTGAACGGCTTCTGCACCGGGCAGAGCATCGTGGTAGACGGCGGCGAATCCATCCTGCGCCGCTTCATCTGGAAGGACTGATACGAATTCGTATGACCCTCGCCGCCCCGCCGCCGAAATGGCCGCGGGGCGTTTTTGCATTTTCCTTTGACCTCGCCCGCGCGAGCATGTATAATGGATACATCGCAAAGGGGGCGGCGACATGGACGGATACGGCCGCAAGTCCGAGCGCATCGCGGGCGAGGTGCGCTCGGCCATACTCGCGGGGCGGTTTCGGCCCGGCGAGCGCATCGAGTCGGAAAACGAGCTGGCCGCGCGCTTCGGCGTGAGCCGCCAGACCGTGCGCAAGGCGCTCGCCGCGCTGATCGAGCAGGGGTATCTGCGTGCGGAGCACGGGCGGGGCACGTTCGTCACGCAGCGCAGCCGCCCGAACAGCAAGACCATCGCCGTGGTGACCACCTACCTTGCCGACTACATCTTCCCAAGCGTCATCCAGGGCATCGACCAGGAGCTTGCCGAGCACGGCTACAGCATACTCCTCAAAAGCACGCGCAACGCGCGGCATCTGGAGGCGCGCTATCTGGAGGAGCTTGCCGAAAAGGACATCGACGGGCTCATCATCGAGCCGAGCAAGAGCCAGATATTCTGCCGCCACGCGCAGCTCTACGAGCGGCTGGATGCCAGGGGCGTTCCCTATGTGTTCATCCAGGGCTGCTTTGAGCGCATGCGCGACCGGCCGCATGTGCTGCTCGACGACGCGCAGGGCGCGCATCTGGTCACGCGGCACCTGCTGGAGCTGGGCCACCGCCGCGTGGCGGGCGTGTTCAAGGCCGACGACTCGCAGGGCATCGAGCGCCACCGCGGCTATGTGCGCGCCCTGCAGGAGGCGGGCGTGCTCTACGACCCGGAGCTGGTGGTGTGGTATCACACCGAGGACCGCACCGTCGCCCCGGCCGCGGGCGTGTGCGCGCTGATGCGCTCCTCCCGCGCGCCGGGCGCGGTGGTCTGCTACAACGACGAGGTGGCCGTGGGCGCGATCCGCGCGCTGGAGGCGCATGGGCTGCGCGTGCCGCAGGACGTGTCGGTGACGGGCTTTGACAACTCGCTCCTTGCCGAGACCTTCCACGGCGGGCTGACCACCGTGGCGCACCCGCACGAGGAGCTGGGCCGCGCGGCGGCGCGGCTTCTGATGCGGCTGATCGCGCGCGAGCCGGTGGAGACGGCCGTGGTGCTGCGGCCGGAGCTGATCGTGCGCGGCTCCACCGCGCCCGCGGGCGGCGCGTGATGCGGCGATTTCCAAAAAAACAACTTGTCAAGCGGCGTGTACAAGTTGTATGCTTGTTTTAGGTAAGATATAACAATATCTTCAAGATGCGGAAACGGAAGGATGGTTGACCATGCAGGGCAAGGCGTACAAGTTCTGGTTTCTCACCGGCTCGCAGGACCTATACGGAGACGAGTGTCTGCGCAAGGTGGCGGAGCACTCCAAGATCATCGTCGAAAACCTCAACCAGTCCGGCAATCTGCCGTTCGAGGTGGTGTGGAAGCCCACGCTGATCACCGACGCGCTGATTCGCCAGACGTTCAACGAGGCCAATGCGGACCCCGACTGCGCGGGCGTCATCGCGTGGATGCACACCTTCTCCCCGGCCAAGAGCTGGATTGCGGGCCTGCGCGAGTACCGCAAGCCGCTTTTGCACCTGCACACGCAGTTTAACGAGGAGATCCCCTACGACACCATCGACATGGACTTCATGAACGAGAACCAGTCCGCGCACGGCG
>DXVG01000046.1 GCA_019409045.1 Clostridiales bacterium
TGGCCCGTGAGCGCGCAGAAGCGCCGGGCGTCGGGGAATACGTCGCCCAGATGCACTGCCGCGTCGAAACCGCCCTTGCAAAACAGCTCTGCGGCGCGGCGAAGCTGCGCGTCCGCGCGGTGGCTGTCGGAGAGGATCAGGATGCGCGTCATTGCTCCGCCTCCAGAAGCCTCAACAGCTCCTTTACCGCGCGCGCGCGGTGGGAGACGGCGTTTTTCGCCTCCGGCGAGGCCTCGGCGAGCGTCACGCCCAGATCGCGCGAGAGAAAGAGAGGATCGTAGCCGAAGCCGCCGTCCCCGCGACAGGCGCGCAAAATCTCGCCCTCGCAGGCGCCGAAGGCGACCAGCGGCGCGCGCCCCGGCCTGCACAGCGCCACCGCGGCGGCAAAGCGCGCCGTGCGCGGCTCGGGCGTGTGCGCAAGCTCCTTAAGCAGCAGGCGGTTGTTGGCCTCGTCGTCGCCGTGAACGCCCGCGTAGCGCGCGGAGCGCACGCCGGGCCGCCCGCCCAGCGCGTCCACGATCAGCCCCGAATCGTCCGCCAGCGCGGCGCAGCCGGTGGCGCGCATCAGCGCGTCCGCCTTGAGAAGCGCGTTTTCCTCAAACGTCTCGCCGGTCTCCTCCACGTCCATCTCCACGCCCATCTCGCGCATGGAGCGCACGTCGAAGCGGTCGCCCAGCAGCGCGCGCAGCTCCCTGACCTTGCCGAAGTTGCCGGTGGCCAGCGCCAGGACGGGCTTTTTGCCGATCACATCCGCGGCCTCGCCCAGCGCCGCGAGCTGCGCGTCCATCAGCCGCGCCGCGCCCTCGCGGGCGAGGTCGAGCAGCGCATCCAGCTCCGAGCGCAGGTAGGGGCGGCCCTCGCCGGTGCCCTGCACCTCGGCGTAGGCCATCTGCGCGCCCTCGCGGGTCATCACGACGTTGACGTCCGCGTCCGCGCGGCTGTCGAGCGCGTAGTCCAGGTCGAGCGTCGCCGCGCCGCCGACCAGCCCGGCCGACACCGCCGCCACCTGCCGGACGACCGGCGAATCGACCAGCGCCTTTTCATCTATCAGCTTCTTTACGGCGAGGCACAGCGCCACGAAGCCGCCGGTCACCGCCGCGGTGCGCGTGCCGCCGTCGGCCTGCAACACGTCGCAGTCGATGGTGATGGTGCGCTCGCCCAGCCGGGAAAGGTCGCACGCGGCGCGCAGGGAGCGGCCGATCAGCCGCCCGATCTCCACGCCGCGCCCGTCCTTTTTCACGCCGTCGCGCGGCTTGCGCCGGGGCGTGGAGCCGGGCAGCATCGCGTATTCCGCGGTCAGCCAGCCGCGCCCCGTGCCCGCCAAAAAAGGAGGCACGCCCTCCTGTACGGAGGCCGTGCACAACACGCGCGTCCTGCCCGCGCAGATCAGCGCGCTTCCCGCCGCCATCTCGGTAAAGCCGGGATGGATCTGAATGGACCTGAGCTCATTGGCCGCTCTTTCGTTCATGGTATATCCTCCGTTGCCGTCTATTCAAACTCGAAGATGAGGGACGACTGCGTCTGTATGTGCTCGCTGACGATGTCCTCGGCGACGTTTGCGTACACGCCCTGCGCCATGGTGTCCACGCCGGGGTCGTAGGGCTCGCCGTCCACATAGATCTCCACGCCCTCGACGCCGTCGAACTGCATGCAGGTGAGCATCAGCGCCCTGAGCGCCAGCCGCCCGCCGTCGCTGTCCTGGGCAAGCTCGATGAACTCGCCGGTGAAGTTGACCCTGGCCACGCCGTCCTCCACGGACACGTCGATCACGCCGCAGCCCGCGGGCAGCGCGCTGGAGAGCGGGCTGGACGCGCCGGGGCCCTTGCAAAGCTCCACCACGGCGGTGCCGATGTCCGGCTCGGAGTAGACCATGCGCGTCACCGGCACCAGCACGCTTCCCGCCTCGCCGGGGAAGTAGAGCGTGACAGGCTTTGCGTCCTCCACGGAAATCTCGGCGGAGGCCATTTCCGGGTTGATGTCGGCGCGGGTGAACTGGCCGGACACGTCCGTGCCGTGCGGAAGCGCCTCCATGCGCTGTCCGTCGATGAGGAACTCCACCTTCTCCACGGTGGGGAACTCCGTAAGCGCCTGCACGATGGCGGTGATCATGTTGCTCTCCGCCGCGGCGTCGGCCATGGTGAGCGCCTCCTCGCCCAAGTCGATGCGCGCCAGGCCGCCTGTGATGTCCAGGTCGATGGACATGTTCTCCGGAAGCACCGTGCGCAGCCCCAGCCGCGCCGCCTGCATGTCGTTGGCGGTGGACTTGACCATCATCGAGAGCGTCGCCTTGGCGATGCCCTGCTCGGCGGGCACCTTGCACATCACGGGCACGAGGTAGCCGTAGTCGTCCTGATAGTAGACCACGGTGTTGACCGTTCCGGCGCTCGCGCTCTCTGCCTCCGGCGTGGACGCGGCCTGCGCGGACGCCGCGGGCGTGTGCGAGGCCTCCGCCTCCGGCGCGGGCAGGAAGGTCGGCTCCGGCGCGGGCGTTTCCGAGGGCGCCGGCGTGGGCGTCTCGGCGCTGTGGCTCGTCTGGCTCGAGGGCCGCTCCCACAGCGTCCATGTACACGCCAGCGCCACCGCCACCAACAGCAGCGTCAGCGCCAGCATATACGTCTTTCGCTCTTTCCCAGTGAATCTCATCAGGCACCCTCCTCACGCAAGTCCTTTTCAGTCCAATGTATTCCGTGAGGGGGACGGCTATTCCTCGTCATTGTATCACAAAGCCACGCCTTGCGCAATCCCGCGATTTCCGATATAATAGCGGAGGATTGGAGGGCAAAGGCATGCCGATGGACGCTCTGACGCTCCGGTTTATGACGCGGGAGCTGGACGCGGCGCTCGCGGGCGGGCGCGTGGACAGGATTTCCCAGCCGGAGCGCGACGAATTGAACATACTGGTGCGCAACCATGGAAAGAACCAACTGCTGCTGCTGTCCGCGAGCGCGGGCTGCGCGCGGGCGCACATCACGGGGGAGAAGAAGGTGAGCCCGCTCGAGCCGCCGATGCTGTGCATGCTGCTGCGCAAGCACATATCGGGCGGGCGCGTGCGCCAGGTGCGCCAGATCGACGCCGACCGCATACTGGAGATCGAGTTTGAGCACCTGGACGAGCTGGGCGACCGCGCGAAGAAGACGCTGGTGTGCGAGTTCATGGGGCGGCACTCGAACCTGATGCTGCTGGGCGCGGACGGGCGCATACTCGAGTGCGCGCGCCGCGTGAGCGAGAACATGTCCTCGGTGCGCGAGGTGCTTCCCGGGCTGCGCTATGAGCGGCCCCCGGCGCACGGCAAGGTGCCCTTCGACGCGCCGGAGGAGGAGATCGCCCGCGCGCTGGAGGGCGCGTCCGGCCCGCTGCACAGGGCCATCGCCGAGCGCGTGAGCGGCCTTTCGGTGCAGACGGCGCGCGAGCTCGCCTTCCGCGCGACGGGCAGCGAGGACGCGCACACGCAGGAGGTGGACATGCCCGCCACGGCCCGCGCCGTGGCTCGCGCGCTCGCACAGGCGCTGCGCGAGCCGGAGCCTGCGCTATTGCTGGGCGAGGACGGCGAGCCCGTGGACGTGGTGGCGTTTCGCTACTTAAGCCGCGCCGCGCTGACGGTTCAGCGGTTTGACACGCTCTCGGAGGCGATGGACGCATTCTACCGCGCCCGCGACCGCGCCGACCGCATCCGCCAGAAGTCGGCGGCGCTGCACCGCGTGCTCAAAAACAACATCGAGCGGTGCGAGCGCAAGCTGGCGCTGCAGCGGGAGGCGCTGCTGGGCAGCGAGCGCATGGAGGAGTACCGCGTAAAGGGCGAGCTGCTCACCGCCAGCCTGCACCTGGCCCGGAAGGGCATGAAGAGCGTGCGCATCCCCAACTACTACGAGGAGGGCGCGCCCGAGGTGGAGGTGCAGCTGGAGGAAAAGCTCTCGCCGGGGCAGAACGCGCAGCGGTACTTCAAGCTGTATCAGAAGGCGCGCTCGGCAAGGCGGCTGGCCGCCGAGCAGGTGGAAAAGACCACGCAGGAGCTCGACTATCTGGAGGGGCAGATGCTCAACCTCTCCGCCTGCGAGGAGGAGAGCGAGCTGGCCGAGCTGCGCGAGGAGCTGGAGAGGTACGGCTATGTGCGCAAAAACCACAACCGCCGCCAGATGAAGAAGCTGGAGCCCTCAAAGCCCATGCGCTTCGACTCGCCCGCGGGCATCCCCATACTCGTGGGCAAGAACAACCTGCAAAACGACAAATTGACCGCCACCGCCGAGCCGGACGAGTGGTGGCTGCACGCCAAGGACATGCCCGGCTCGCACGTCATCGTCGCAAGCGCCGAGCCGGACGAGGAGACGCTGCACATGGCCGCGCGCCTGGCCGCGCGCTACTCCAAGGGGGCGGGCGCGGGCAAGGTGCCGGTGGATATGACGCGCAGAAGGTACGTCAAAAAGCCCTCGGGCGCAAAGCCGGGCTTCGTCATCTATACGCATCAGCAGACCGTGCTCGCCGAGCCCTGGGAGGGCTAGGCGGCGCGCGGAAAAAGATCGGGCGGACCGGAGCAACAGTCTCCGCGTCCGCCCGCGCGCTCAGCGGCCCTCGCGCCGCTTTTGGAGCACATAAGTAAGAAAGTCTATGTCCTCGGGATAGGTCATCTTCAGGTTGTTGATAAAGTCGAAGTACAAATAGCGGCTTGCCGAGAGCGGCAGGTGGTTGAGCAGACAGGTCGCGGGGAAGTCCTCGCGGAAGTGGCGGAAGAACACGTCGAAGCGGAAGCATTCGGGCGTCTGGATGGAGTAGTACTGGCTGCGGTCCACGTCCTGCTCGCCATAGCGGCCGAGCGCGTCGCTCAGGTGGCGGCACTGTATGGCCGCGTCATAGTCGTCCAGCTTTTCCATCAGCGCGTCGATCAGCGCGGCGGTGGTCAGCGGCCGGGCCGAGTCGATCACCGCCAGCTTTTCGCAGTGGAAGTGCCCGCGTATGTACTCAAGCCCCAGGCGGATGGTGCCGTTGCGCTCCTCGCCCGAGGGCGTCAGCTCGAAATCGTACGCCTCCCGCAGCGGCAGGAGGTACTCGTAGGGCGGCGCGGCGCACACCACCACGCGATCGACGCTTTTTGCCTCGCAGCAGGCGCGTATGACGTATTCCACGCACATGTGGCCGTCCACGGGCAGGTACTGTTTGGGCGCGCCGCCGCCGAAGCGGTTACCGACGCCGCCGCAGAGCACGAGCGCCACGTTCATGTATCATCCCTCCAGTACGCGCGGAAGCTGTGCGCGGCGCGCTCGCCCGGCTTGGGCACGCGCATGTAGTTTCCATACAGCTGCGTCAGATACGCGTCGTACCCCTGCGGGCAGGGGAAGCGCGAGGCGCCGAAGTCCAGCTCCACATACCCGTCGAACACCTCTTTGGGAAACATGTCCTTCCACTGGTTCGGCCAGCCGAGGTTCCCGAGTATGTAGGGCGTCAGGCGCTGCCGCCCCGCGGCGATGCGGTCCACCCTGGCCATGACCTTCTCGTAGCGCATGCACGCGGCCAGGGGCTTGAGCAGCAGCATCACGAGGTTGCGCAGGCGCTTTTTGAGCGAGTCCCGCTCCGGGCGGATCATGCCCGCGCCGACCTTGCCCACCTGTATCCAGAACTTGATGCGCGCGAGCAGCAGGCGGTTTTTCCACGCGGAAGTGTACATCCTGTCCAGCGGGAAGATGTCCAGCGCGAGGCCGGCGCGCTGCTCGTCGCCGGTGATGTTGCGCTCGTAGACCATAGTCTTGTCGTCCACGACCTTCATAAACCCGTAGGGATACCCCGCGTCGCCGGGGTAGCGCACGGACAGGAAGTCGGCCACGCGCTCGCGCCGCGCCAGATCGCGCAGGCGCTCGTAATCCGCGCGGGGCATCATCAGGTCGATATCGTCGTCCCAGGGGATGAAGCCCCTGTGCCGGACAGCGCCCAGCAGCGTGCCGCCGCACAGGCAGTAGGTGAGGCCGTGCCGCCTGCAATAGGCGTCGAACAGGCAGAGCATGTCGTACTCGCGCGCCTGCACCTCTACAAGCGTGAGCTCTTTTGCAGCCATCGGCGCTCAGTCCTCGTCCGCCTCGGCGATCTCGAGGTACTTTTCGAACACGTCGTCCAGCTCCTCGTCGTCGTCGATGGTCACATAGGCGTCGTTGCCGTCCTCGCCGGCCTCTATGCGCAGGATCACCAGCTCGTCCTCGCCGATGTCGTCGTCCGGCTCCACGGGCGCGAGGCACACATACGCCTTGCCGTTGTGCTCCAGCGTCATCAGGTGCTCAAAGCTGACTTCCTTGCCCTCCTCGTCGATCAGCTCGACGATGTTGTCCTGCTCCATGTTGAATTCCTTGCCGTCGCTCATGGCATAGACCTTCTTTCCGGAAATATCGGTTTTTTCCTCGGGCCAGCCGCCCGCGTCCAGAAACGTCTGGAGGATGAGCGTCGCGGCCAGCATGTCCACGACCTCCTTGCGCCGCTCGCGGCGCATATTGCCCTCGATCAGCGCGCGCGTGGCCGAGCGCGTGGTCAGCCGCTCGTCCTGAAAGCGCACCTTGAGGCCAAACAGCAGAAGCCTTCTTGCAAAGGCGCGCACGCGCTCGGCCTGGTGGCCCTCCCGGCCCTCCAGCGTGCGGGGCAGGCCCACCAGCACGCGGTCGGTCAGGTACTGGCCGCACAATTCGCGCACGCGCAGAGCGTCGTTTTCCTGCCCGCGCGTGTATATCGTCTCCACGCCCTGCGCGGTGATGGAGAGCGGATCGGACACCGCCACGCCGATGCGCTTTTCCCCCACATCCAGGCAAAGCACACGCATACTCATACCACCTTTATACACACCTGCGGGCACACGCCCGCGCAATAGCCGCACAAAACGCACTTTTCCATGTCCACCTGCGCGCGAGCGTCCACCAGGCGCAGCGCGCCCTGGCCGCAGCGCGCGACGCACCGGCCGCAGCCCTCGCACCAGTCGTGCACCATCAGGCGGCGCTCGCGCCGGGAGAGAGGCTCCATCAGGCGCATGTCGCCCTCGAAGGCGCGCACGTTGGCCTCGATCTCCGCGAAGGACTGCATGCCCACGGCCACCGCGTCGACCCACGGCCGGGAGAGGATGTAGGAAAGCGCCGCCTGCGAGGAGCCGATCAGGTGCCCGCCGCCCAGCGCCTTCATGGCGAGTATGCCCGCGCCCTGGCGATGCGCGCTTTCCACAGCGCCCTCCATCTGCGCAAGCGTGCCGCCCTGTATGCCCACGCCCGCGGCGTTGATCAGCGGATGGATGACCTCGATCTGGGGAAAGCGCCAGGCCGCCTTGACCGCCGCGACGTGGTGTGTGCTCATGCCCACCGCGCCGATGCGGCCGAGCCGCTTCTGCCGGCTCAGATACTCCAGCGCCTCCATGTGGCCCCGCAGCGTGTACAGGGATTCCTGCTCGTGCAGCATGAACAGGTCCACATATTCGCGCCCCAGCCCTCGAAACGCGCGCTCGAGCGCCTCCGAGGCGGTCTTTTCGTCGTAGCAGTAGGCCTTCGTGCTGACGACATAATCCGGCGCTTCCCGCAAGGCGCGCCGGATGTGGGGGTAGGTGCCGTACAGGTCGGCCGTGTCCAGAAAGCGGACGCCCAGCTCATAGGCGTAGACAAGCAGTTCCGCCCCCTGCTCCACGGACATATCCGTCTGCAGCGGCGACATGGTAAGGGTGCCGAAGCACAGCCTCGAGACCTCAAGGCCGCAGGCGCCCAGCCGAACGGTCTGCATGCCTCAACGCTCGTGCTCGTTGATATAGAAGCGCACGAATTCCTCGAGAATCTCGTCCCGCTCGAGGCGTCGGATCAGAGACCGCGCGTTGTTGTAGCTGGTGATATAGGTGGGGTCGCCGGAGATGATATAGCCCACCATCTGCATGATCGGGTCATGCCCCTTTGCCTTGAGCGCCTGATAGACGACATGGATGATGTCAGCTGCCGACTCCGGAGCTCCGGATGAGAAGTTGAAGTGCCGCGTCTCACCCATCTTGTTGTTCATAGCGCACCGCCTTTCCCAGCAGGCCGATCTTCTGTGCGATTTCGACCACAGATATAATCATTATAGCACAGCTTTGCCAGGAATTCAATTCTTTTCGTCGCGCTGAACAAAAACTCTAACGCATGTTCGAATGGCCATCATGACCGGCAGCGCCAGCAGCATGCCGGCGATGCCCATCGCGCAGCCGCCCGCGAACACCGCCACGAGCACCGCGGCCGGGCTCAGCCCTGTGAGCGAGCCCATCACGCGCGGGGAGATGAGCATGCCGTCGAGCTGCTGGACGACGACGAGCACGCAGGCGGCGAACACCGCCGTCTGCCAGCCCGAGCTGAGCGCGGAGAGGAGCGCGGGGATGGCGCCCAGCACGGGGCCGAAGTAGGGGATCAGGTTAAACAGAGCGATCAGAACGCCCAGCACCAGCGCCGAGCGCACGCCCGCCATCCACAGGCCGAGCGCACTGAGCGCGCCCACGGCGAGGGATATGGTGGCCTGCCCGCGCAGATACAGCCGCACATCGCGCTGCACCGCTGCGCCCATGCGCACCGCCACGCCGCGAAAGCGCGCGGGCACCAGAAGCTCCAGCCGCAGAAGCAGCCGCCTGCGGTCGATGAGCAGAAAGACGCTGAGCACCGCCGCCATGGACAGCTGCGAGACGGCGCCCGCCACGCCGCTTGCGAAGCTGACCGTTCCGGCGGCAAAGCGCATCAGCCCCTCGCCCGCGCCGGACAGGTCGAGGCTCGGCAGCGCGATCTCGCCCAGTCCGACCTTGCGCGTCCAGGCGCTCAGGCGGTCGGTCAGCGCGCGCACGGCCTCCAGCGCCGCGGGGAGAGCGCGCACAAGCTCGGTCGCCTGCGCGATCAGCGACGGTATCAGCAGGTACAAAAGCGCCGCGAGCGCGACAAGCGTCACAAGCAGGCTCGCCACGGCCGCCGCGCCCGGGCGCATCATCCGCTCAAAGCGCCGGCAGACGGGCGAAAGCACAAACGCCAGCGCCGCCGCGCCCGCCGTCAGCCCCAGCGCGGGCGCGAGCACGGGCCACGCCAGCGCGCAAAGCGCCGCGCCCGCCGCGAGGGCGAGCACGGCCTTGCGGCCCGCGGGCCGCGCGCGTTGGTCCATCACCGTCCGAACATCTCTCCGGCCTTGCGGGCGACTTTATCGCCCATGCGCTGCGCCTGCATGCACCACTTGCGCTCCGTCCGCCAGTTCATCACGCCGTACAGCGTCGCCGCCGCGCCGCCTAGCAGCGCCCCGGCGACCATTCCCTTGATCGTTCCGCTCTTCATCGTGCTCCTCCTCCCTTGCCTGCAAGTCCGCGACCACTTCCTCGCCGTCGGCGGTGGCCGCAAAGTGCCGGATGCTCAACCGTCCGCGCACCAGGTCGTCCCAGTAGCCGGTGCAGACGCGCAGGCTCGTCACCTGAAAGCTCACGCAGTCCACCGTCGCGCCCACCACGGCGCCCAGGCGCGCGCCGTCGGTGGTGACCACGCGGCGAAACAGGGGCGGCTCGCACATCCTGCGGCGCGAACCGGGGCCGTCCACCGTCACGGACACCTCGCCCAACAGCTGTATGGACTCGGAGGGCACGAATCGCGCGCCCCAGAGCCCGGCGTCCACC
>DXVG01000047.1 GCA_019409045.1 Clostridiales bacterium
GCACGATGCCAAAGAGCGCCTGATCCTCCCGCGTTTTGGCCGCCATGCAACGCTCCAGCCAGCGCAGCGTGCGGTGCATGGCCGCGCGCGCGCGGTCGTAGTCGCACGGATAGGGCGAGCACTCGTCAAACTGCATGATGACGTCCGCCCCGAGCTTTTCCTGGATGGCGATGGAGGTCTCCGGCGCGAAGAAGTGGCGGCTTCCGTCCAGATGCGAGCGAAATTCCACGCCCTCCTCGCGCAGCTTGCGCAGATCGGCCAGCGAGAACACCTGAAAGCCGCCGCTGTCGGTGAGGATGGGCCTGTCCCAGTGCATGAAGCCGTGCAGGCCGCCCGCGCGGGCGACCAGCTCCTCCCCCGGGCGCAGGTGGAGGTGGTAGGTGTTGGAGAGTATGATCTGCGCGCCGATGTCCTTCAGTTCATCCGGCGACATGGTCTTGACCGTGGCCTGCGTGCCCACGGGCATGAACACGGGCGTCTCGATGACGCCGTGCGGCGTGTGCAGACGGCCGCGGCGCGCGCCCGTCTGTGCGCAGACGTGCAGAAGCTCAAATTCAAACGGCTTGTTCAAGGGCGTTCCCTCCGGACGGATAAGTGCGTTCGGGCATAAAAAACCGGCGGCCGCGCTAGCCGACCGCCGAAATCAGGCGCCGCGCTCAGACCCGGGCGCGCCGGCGCAGCTTGAGCGCCAGCGCGGCGCCGGACAGCGCCAGCAGCGCGATGGCCGCGCCCACCGGCAGGGACGGATCGCCCGCCTTGGGCACGCTCTGGTCGATCACGCGCGCGGCGATCTCCATGCTCAGAAGCATGCTGCCGTCCGCGTCAAAGGCGTCGAGCCTGTACACGCCCGCATCCTCCGGCGCGGCGTTTACGATGTTGTATACGCGCTGATCCGCGCCCTCGATGGGCGCGCCTTCAAAGTACCACTGATAGCTCGCGGGCGTGACGCCTTCGATGTTGACCTCCATCGAAAGGTCCTCCCCCGCGTCCACCACCGCGTCCTGCGTGATCCTGGACACGCGCATGACGACCGTGGTGGAGATCACGCCTTCGGCAAAGGCGCTGCCGGCAAGCAAAACCAGCGCCATGAGCACGGCGACGCATATCGTCCTTCTCATTGCGAACGTCTACCCCTTCCGAATACACCTTGGGCATTTACATTCTGACTTATATTTTATAGCAGATTGCGTCGAATGGCAACTGTTTTGCGCCAGAATGCATCGTTTTGAAAATATATCGAAATCTATTCATTTTTTATTCAATATATTCGCAACGAAATCGTGCAAAAATGTAATATTTGCGCGATGCTTTCCGCGTTCGCTTTACGGGCGCGGCGGGAAATGCTATAATTCACAGGAGAGATCATTGGAGGTTTGCATGGGCGGCATCGCACTGCTTCTGAGATTTGAGATATGCGGCTGCGCGCTGGTGAACGCGCTGTTGCGCGAGCGCGCGGGCGTGGTCCGGCTGTGGCTGGGACTGACGGCGGGGCTTTTGATGATGATGTGGTTGCCCTCGCTGTGGGCGTACGCGCTGCGGTTCACGCAGGGCGCGCAGTGGGCGGCGCTGGGAACGGCCGCGCTCATATCGGGGGGCGCGCTTGTGCTTTCGCGCTATCGCGCGGCGCTCCCCGCGCCCGTCGAGCGCAAGCCCTTCTTTGGCGACATGCCCGCGTGGCTGCCGCTTGCGCTGGTGCTTCCGCTGCTGGCGCTGTCTGTGTATTTGCAGTACACGCACACGCTGCGCGAGGTGGACGGCGCGCTGCATGTGGGCCAGTCCACTTACGGCGACCTGTGCCTGCATTTGGGCATCGCCACGGGGCTTCAGAACAGCGCCTACCCGCCCGAGTACACGCTGATACAGGACGCGCTGCTGGGCTATCCGTTTCTGATGGACGCGCTCTCGGCCTCGATGATCTGCCTGGGGACGGACCTTGCGCTGTCCTTCATCCTCCCGGGGAGCCTGATGATGGGGCTGGTGTATCTGGGATTTGTGCTGCTTTCGTGGGAGTGGACGCGCTCGCGCGGGGCGGTGGTCGTGGCGTATCTGCTGCTGTTTTTGAACGGCGGGCTGGGGTTTTTCTATGTGTTGGACGGCGTGTGTCAGGACTCGACGGCGTGGCGCAACGTGTTTACGGGCTTCTACGCGGCGCCCGCGAACATGGTGGAGCACAACATACGCTGGGTCAACGTGATCTGCGACATGATGATCCCGCAGCGCACGCTGCTGGCGGGCTGGACGATGCTGATCCCGGCGCTGTACCTGCTGTCGCTGGCCATGCGCGAGGGCGACCGGCGGCTGTACCTGATGCTGGGCGTGCTGGCGGGCGCGATGCCGATGATCCACACGCACTCGTTCCTGGCGCTGGCGCTGATCTCGGCGGGGTGCCTTCTGTGGTCGCTTCGCAGCGTTCCCGACCGCAGGGCGACGCTTGTGCGCTTCGGGCTGTACGCGGGCGTGACGGCGGTGCTGGCGCTGCCGCAGCTTCTGACCTGGGCGATCCCGCAGACGGTGGGCGGCGGCTCTCTGTCGCTGCGGTTCAACTGGGTCAACTACGACGACGCCACGGGACGGCTGATCGACGACTACCTGTGGTTCTGGGTCAAGAACGTGGGGCCTGTGTACCTGCTGATGATCCCGGCGGCGCTGTTTTGCAGGGGCTGGAAGCGCGGCATGGCGCTGGGCGCGCTGTTTGTGTACGTCGTGGCGGAGTTTGTGCAGTTTCAGCCCAACCCCTACGACAACAACAAGCTGTTCTACGCGGCGTTTATACTGATGCTGCCGCTGGTGGGAAGCTACCTCGCGGCGTTGTGGCGGCGGCTGCGCGGCCTTCCGGGGCGCTCGCTGCTGGCGGCGGCGTTTCTGGTGGTGTCGCTGACCTCGGGGGCGCTGTCCCTGGCGCGCGAGGCGGTGTCGGACTACACGCTCTTCAGCGCGGAGGATGTGCAGGCCGCGCAGTTCATACGCGACGAGCTGCCCGAGGACGCGGTGTACCTCACCGGCGATCAGCACAACAACCTGGTCACGTCGCTCGCGGGGCGGCAGATCGTGTGCGGCACGGGGAGCTACCTGTACTATCACGGCATCGACTACGCGCAGGCGGCCTTCGACGCGCGGCGCATGCTCGAGGCCCCGGAGGAAAGCCTTGCGCTGTTTGCCGAATACGGCGTGGACTATGTGGTGATCGGCGCGAGCGAGCGCGCAAATTACGCGGTGGACGAGGCGTATTTTGCGCAGAACTGCGAGCTGGTGTACGACGCGGGCAGCGTGCGCATCTACAGTGCGCCCGCGACGTGACGGAAATTTTCTGAAAGGTCCAGGAATTGTGTCGGGTTTGCCCTTGCGTTCCTGCGCGATCGGGCATACAATATATATGGGACAACAGAAGAACGACAGATATGGAACGACAGAAGAACGACGAGACGGGGAGGGAAAAGGCATGAACAGTCTTCAGGATCGGAGAGAAGAGAGAGAGCTCGTACTCGAGCATCTGTACGACATGCTGTTCCAGGCGTGGCCACTGATGCGGCGCAAGCTGCTGCCCTCGCCGATGCAGCAGGCGGAATTCGGCATGCCGCTTTCCCACATGCAGGTGCTTGCGATTCTCGACCATCACGGCTCGCTGTCCATCACCGAGATCTCCAACCGGTTCGGCATCGCCAAGCCCAACATAACGCCCCTGGTGGATCGGCTGATCGAGGACGGGCTGGTGATGCGCGAGCGCAACAGCGCGGACCGGCGCGTGGTGAACGTCGTGATCTGCGAGGAGGGCCGCAGGCGGCTTTCCATGATCTACCGCAAGCTGTGCGATCAGCTCTTTGACTGGACGCGCGCGCTGGATGACGAGGAATTGCGCGCCTTTATCGAGGCGCTGGAGACCATTGTGCGCCTTCTGGGCGCGCAGACGGACGGCTGAGGGGCGCCCCCCCGCGCCGCCGACGGACCGACCGGACCACGCTTTCTGGAGGAGACCTTATGCGCAACAGAGCCGCCCTGTTTTTTCTCGCCGCGCTGATCGCACTGTGCGCGGCGGCGCTTGGCGGATGCACGCCGCAGGGCGAGACGACGGTGCGGCAAGACGAGCCGGACCTTTCGGTGAACATATCCGTGCCCTACGCGACCACCACGCCCACACCCGTGCCCGAGGACCCGGATTCCCCGTTTTCCCTGGACGCCAACGGCAAGGTGACGGTGCTCAACGAGCAGTGGATCGACGAGGGCTTTGCCTCCGTGGACGGGGAGAGCTCGCAGGAGACTTCGGACTATGTGCAGCTGCGCCTCGGCTCGCAGGGGCAGGACGTGCAGGCATTGCAGCTTCGCCTGCGCGAGCTGAACTACTATCGCGGCGACATATCCGGCGTGTTCGACACGCTGACCGAGCAGGCCGTGCAGCTGTTTGAGCTGACCTACGGCTCGATGCAGACGGGCATCGCCACCGCGGCGTTGCAGGAGATGCTCTTTGCGCAGGACGCGCCCGCCTACAGCGCCATGAACTACGCGGAGGCGATCGGGCGCAGCTTCACGCAGTTGCAACTGGGCGACGTGGGCAGCAATGTGCTCGCGCTGCAGTACCGCCTGCAGGAATTGGGCTATCCCCTCTCGCGGGCGACCGGCCAGTACGACCAGAGCACCGCGGAGGCCGTGAACCTGTTTTTCGAGACCTACGGAAACGGACAGAGCCTGGTCGCCACGCCGTCGATGCAGAACGAGCTGTTCACGGTGGACGCGCGCACATACTCGGGCGCGACGCTGGAGCCGACGCAGGCGCCGCTGTACGACTTTGACACCTTTGCCGAGGGCAGCATGGGCACCACCGTGGAGGAGATCCAGGCGCGGCTGATCGAGCTTGGGTATTTGCAGGGCGAGGTCACCGGCACGTTCGACGCGGCGACCACGCAGGCGGTGGCGACCTTCCAGAGCGTGATCGGCATGAGCCAGGACGGCGCGGTGAGCACGCTGGTGTATTCGCAGCTGTTCTCCGAGGACGCGCCCGCCTACGGCAGCTATACCGCGACCTCCGCGATGCAGAGCGGCTATGTGCTTTTGCAGCAGGGAGACTCCGGCGACGCGGTGCTGCGCTTGCAGAACCGGCTGGTGGAGCTGGGGTACGCCAACGGCGCGCCCAACGGGCAGTACGCCGAGGCGACCGTGTCGGCGGTGCGGCTGTTCCAGCGCGGTGCGGGGCTTGAGCAGACGGGCGTGGCAAACGCGGTGATGCAGACGCTTCTGTACTCCGACGCCGCCCCGTCCTATGTGGCGCCGGACCCGACGGCCTCCACGGGCGACCGCCTGTATCCCTACGAGCTGACCATGACCGACCTGAGCGAGGGCTCCACGGGCGACCTTGTGCTCTACCTGCAGACGCGGCTTCGCCAGCTTGGGTACTACGACGGCGGGGGCGACGGCGTATACGGCGCTTCCACGTCCGCAGCGGTGCGCGCCGCGCAGAAGAACCTGGGGCTCGTGGAGACGGGGATCGCCACCGCCTCCTTCCAGGAGCACCTCTATTCCGACGCGATGCCGGACGCGGACGTTGCGCTGTATTCCGAGCAGCAGTCGTTCCAGGAGCTGGGCCTGGGCGACGTGGACGATGCGAGCATGGGCCCTGTCGAGCAGCTTCAAAAGCAGCTCTGGGAGCTGGGCTATCTCGACCGCGAGGCCATTCGCGGCAGCGAGGGCTACTACAACGACGTGACGCAGACCGCCGTGGTGGAGGCGCAGCTGGCCATGGGCTATGTCAGCGCCGACGGCGCGGCATCGCAGGAATTCCAGGCATTTATATTCTCGCAGTACTGCGCGCGCATCAAAAAGTAGGTCCTGGCTTGGCGCGAATTCGACAAAGTCTCGAAGATTCGCGCCATTGGTTTGACGCGCGTGGCGCGCGCGTGTATAATGAATGTGTAGCAATCCGCATGCAAGCGCGCATGCCCTGAAAGGAGCGCCCGTCATGAGCCGCGAAGGAAGAGTTTCCCGCAATCGCGTATCGGTGTGGAGCTGGATGTGGACGATCCTGCTCGCATGCATTCCCGGCGTGAATATCATCGCGCTGTTCCTGCTGGCATTTCTGGCAAAGAAACAGCCCAAGCGCACGTTCGCCGTGGCCGGGCTGGTGCTGATGCTGATCGTTGCGGTGCTGATCTTCGCCGCGTTTTTGCTGTTCCCGTCGGAGCTGCTCGCCTTCAGCGAGTGGCTGCGCGACCTGACGCCTTTGCAGGGCTCGGCAACGCCGCTGATGTAGCGCGCGCCGATCGACAAAAGACAAAAAGGGCGCTTCCCCATGGAGGGAGGCGCCCCTTTTTGTGTCGTTTGGCGGCTATTGCTGCGGCTTGAGCGCCCAGATCGCGTCTGCGATGCGCCCGGAGGCCTTCTCCAGCGTCTCCCGGTCGAAGCGGCGGCCGAGGTCCTCCAGCGAGACGGGCGCGCCGAAGATCACGCGCGTGCGGCGAAACAGCCTGTACGGCCCGTCTATGTAAGCGGGAACCACCGGCACGCCCGCGCGCAGGGCGATCATCGCAACGCCCGGCTCGATGTGGGTGCGCTCGTTTTCGCGGCTTCGCGTGCCCTGCGGGAAGATGCCCAAGACGTGCCCCTGTTGCAAAAGCGAGATCGACGTGCGCACGGCGGTGAGGTCGCTCTCGCCCCGGCGGATGGGAAACGCGCCGATGGCGGTGATGACCGCGCCCACAAGACGGTTTTTGAACAGCTCCGCCTTGGCCATGAAGCGCACATGGCGGCGCATGCACACGGCGAGCGCGAACGGGTCGCGCGCGTGGATGTGGTTGCAGCACAGCACCAGCCCGCCGGAGCGGTTTATGTGTTCCACGCCCATGGGGCGAACGCCCCAGATCAGCCGGCAATACGCGCCCACGATGGGGCGCAGAAAGTCATAGAGCTTCGCGTTCATGCGTCCTCCCCCATCGCCTCGCGGGCGAGCTCGACAACGCGCTGGACGACCTGCTCCAGCGTCATATCCGAGCAGTCCACCTCCACGGCGTCCTTCGCCATGCGCAGGGGCGATGCCTCCCGCCCCATGTCCAGCTCGTCGCGCCGTATGAGCTCCTCGAGCACCTTTTCGTAGGACTCGTGCATGCCCCGCCGGAGAAGCTCCTCGTATCGCCTGCGGGCGCGCACCTGCGCCGAGGCGGTGAGAAACACCTTGAGCGTGGCATCGGGCAGCACCTTGGTGCCGATGTCGCGGCCGTCCATGACCACATTGTGCCCGCGGGCGACGTCCCGCTGGAGCGCCACCATGCGGCTGCGCACCTCCGGCACGGTCGAGACCGCCGAAGCCGCCAGCGACACCTCCGCCGCGCGGATGGCCTCGGAGACGTCCTCCTCGCCCAGGTACACGCGCTGTTGCCCGTCCTGCCCGTAGCCGATGCGCACCTGCGCGCGGCCGCAGTTTTCGGCGATGGCGCGCGCGTCGGAGAGCGGCACGCCATTTTGGAGCATGAACAGCCCCACGGCGCGGTACATGGCGCCCGTGTCCATGTACATGGCGCCCATGCGCTGCGCCACCGCGCGGGCGACCGTGGACTTGCCCGCACCCGAGGGGCCGTCGATGGCGATGGAAAACACGCCCTTCACGTCAGTTCACCTTCCCCGCCAGTTCTACGATGGCATGCGCCATGATGCGTATGCTCAGCATCATGTTCTCCAAAGAGAACCACTCGTCCGGCATGTGGCAGGTGTCCACGTCGCCCGGGAAGCAGGGGCCGAAGGCCACGGTGTTGGGCATGCAGCGCGAGTAGGTGCCGCCGCCGATGGCAAAGGCGTAGCCCTCGTGGCCGGTGACATCGCTGTAGGACTTGAGAAGGCCTTTGACGACCTTGTGGTTGGCCGGGACGTGGTGCGGCGCGTGGCCGGAGAGCCGCGTGACGGAGATCTGCGCCGGGGAGACCTTCATGGTGATCTGCCCGCAGATGGTCTCCTCGGAGGCGCAGAGGGGATAGCGTATGTCGAGCTGCGCGCTGAGCACCGCGCCGTCGTAGCGCAGTATGCCGAGGTTGCACGTCAGGGAGCCGCTCAGCTCGTCCGTGATGGCGATGCCCAGCAGCTTGCCCTGCCCGGAGATGCCCAGGCACGACGCAAGTGTTGCGATGGCCTGGCGGCTCCCGCCGCCCGCGCCCAGCTCCGAGAGCGCGATCAGCAGCATGCCCGCGGCGTTTTTGCCCAGGTGCGGCGTGGAGGCGTGGGCGGACTTGCCGGTGGCGACGATCTGCGCGCGGCCGTCGCCGAGGTCTGTCAGGCTCAGGTCGAACCCGCGCGCGGCGGCGATCAGTTCAAGGCGCGCGCGCAGGGCCTCCACGTCCTGCGCGCCGACCACGGCGCGCGCGACGCCGGGCACGACGTTTGGCCGCTCGCCCGCCTCCAGCGCGTACACGGGGATGTCCGCGCCGTCCTCGCCGCCGGTGTTTTTCGACAGGAGTATGTTCAGCCCGCCCTTTTCGATGTTGATGACCGGGTATTCCGCGTCGGGCGAGAAGCCGTAGTCGGGCGAGGCGGTGTGCGCGTTGTAGTAGCGCATGTCGCTCATGCCGGTCTCCTCGTCGCAGCCGAGGATGAGGCGCACGCCGTCCTTGAGCTCGTAGCCCGCGTCGCGCACGCAGCGCATCGCGTACAGCGCGGCCAGCGCCGGGCCCTTGTCGTCGAGCACGCCGCGGCCGACGAGGTTCCCGTCGCGCTGCGTGAGCGCAAAGGGCTCCACCGTCCAGCCGTCGCCCGCGGGCACCACGTCCAGATGGCAGAGTATGCCCAGCGTCTTTTCGCCCTCGCCGAGCGTGACGTCCCCGGCGTAGCCGTCGAAATCGCGGGTGGCAAACCCGTAGCGGCGCGCGTCCTCCAGCGCCAGGTCGAGCATGCGGCGGTTCTCCCGCCCGAAGGGCGCGCCCGGCTCCGGCGCCGCCTGCACCGAGGGAATGGCCAGCCAGCGGGCCAGATCGCCAAGAAATTCGTCTCTGCGCGCCTCGATGAGCGCGTCCAGCCTGGTGTGCTCCATATTCGGCTTCCTCCTCTGTGTTCCCGTTTCATTATAAGGATTCCCGGGCGGCTGTCAATCGCCCGGATGCAAAAAATTCCACACGTTTTCCGCCGCGGGGCGGTTCATGCCCTCGACGGCGGCGAGCTGCTCCACGGTGGCCGCGCGCAGCGCCTCGACGCTCTTGAAGTGCGTCAGCAGCGCGCGGCGGCGCTTTTCACCGACGCCCGGCACGGTGCTGAGCGCGCTTGCGACCGAGCGCTTTGCGCGCAGCTTGCGGTGGTGCGTGATGGCGAAGCGGTGCGCCTCGTCGCGCAGGCGCTGGATCAGGTGCAGCGCGGGGCTGGCGCGGTCGAGCAGCAGGCTGTCCTCGCAGTCGGGCAGCACGATCTCCTCGATGCGCTTGGCGAGGCCGAACATGGGGATGTCCAGGCCGAGCGCGTGCATGGCGTCCTGCGCGGCGGAGAGCTGGCCGCGGCCGCCGTCGATGAGTATGAGGTCCGGCAGCTGGCCGAAGGCGCCGTCCGGCTCGCGCAGGCCGTGGGAGAGGCGGCGGGTGATGACCTCGTGCATGGAGG
>DXVG01000048.1 GCA_019409045.1 Clostridiales bacterium
CAAAAATCACTTCCGCTTGTTCTCTTTCGGAAGTGATTTTTGCGTTTGGGGCTTTATCAACGCTCTGAGCAGGGGCCGTGTCGGCCCCTGCCTGTCGTTTCTACTGTGTTTCGTCGGAATTGGCGGCGGTCTTTGACGTCTCGGCCGCGGCGAGGTTGAACGCCTCGGCCACGGCGGCCTCGATCGCCGCGCGGTCGGCGGTGAAGCCGCGCTTTTCCAGCTCGGCGGCCACATAGTCCAGCTTTTCCGCCCCCTTGCCCGCGCCGTAGAGTTGTTCCGCGGCGTAGACGAGCGTCTTGGTCGTCGCTGAGAGCAGCGCCTGCTGCTCTGCCGTGGTCCTGTTCCTGATCCACGGGATGAGCTTGTAGGTCACCAGCGCCGCAAGCAGCGCGATAACTGCCTGTATGATGTCCGTAAGGTCGATGTTCATGCGTTCTGCCTCCTTTGTCTGTCGCCCTTCAAATCGCGGATGTCATGCTCGGCCTCCGTCATCCGGCCCTCCAGCCGCAGCGTCCTCTCCACGAGGTGATTGTGCTTGGAGACCTTCTCCTCCAGTTCCCCGATGCGATAGATCGTCAGGTCCGTCTGCCGGTGCTGCGCGATCAGCGACCCCGCCAGCGACACGCCGCCCGTGATCAGCGCGACCAGTACCGCCTCGCTCATTGGTTTCACCCCCGTTGCCTTTGTCCCTGCGCGCGCGTCCTCTATGCCAGCTTTGCGTACCGGTCGCTCACCCAGCCCGTGCCGTCGCCGATCTTGATGCACAGCCAGCCGTTGCGCGCCGTGGCGATGTGCGCATAGGTCTGCCCTCTTTGGGCGACCGTCGTCCATCCATAGCCCGTATCCGGCCCCTTGCGCACATATACGCTCCCGCCGGTGATCTCCACCGTCGGCTCCTGCGCGTCCTCCGGCTCCTCCGGGCTCTCCGGCTCGTCCGGCTCGTCCGTGGGCGGCTCGCCCTCCTGCGCCGACGCCGCCGCCATCAGCGCCGCGTGCGTCAACGGCCCGTACTCGCCGTCCACTTCCAGCCCGGATACCGTGCGCTGGAACGCCTTCACTGCCGCCGCGGTCGCTGCGCCGTACTCTCCGTCCGCGCCGTAGCTGCCGACGTCAAAGCCCAGCTCGATGAGTATGAGCTGCAAGTCGCGCACGTCCGAGCCGGTCATCAACGGGGAGCGCAGTTTGATCAGCCGCGCGCCCAGCGTGCTGTCGCTCAGGTCCACCTCGCCCTCCTCATCGTCAAAAATCCAGCGCAGCGCCATAAAGTACCGCCGCCTGCTCGTCGCGCGGCTCTTGCAGTAGTCGCGCAGGTTCTTGCGGGTCGGCCCCGTGCCGCTGCCGTGCCCGTAGCACTCGTTGTCGCCGGTGTACATCTCCACATGCCCCACGTCCAGCGTGTGGCTGGTGTTGCCCTTGAAGTACAGGCAGTCCCCGGGCTTGAGCTTGCTCTCATCCGGGTAGTAGCCGTCCGTCTGGTCTACGATCAGCGCATTGCCGCGGTTCCTGACCTGCGCGTTGGTGTTCGAGCCGATGTCGATCCCCGCCGCCGCGCGGATCGCCGCGCGCACAGCGCTTGAGCAGTCCGAGTATCCCTTCTGCGTAGTGTTGCCCGGATCGTTGTCCGGCTTGCCGAAAAAATACACGCGGTTCCCGCCCTGCGTGTAGCTGTTCTTGCGCGCTCGGCTCTTCATAAGCTCCGCCGATCGGGCGCGCATCGCGCCCGCATCCGTCTTTGACATATCGCTTCCTCCTGTTTTTCCTGGGCCCGCCCATGCGGCCCCCTGCTTCCTATGCGCCGCGCGCATTCTTTGCCCCGCTCGGGTGCATCACGCCTTGGTGTACATCAGCCGCACATACGCCGTGCCCGCGCCGTTGGCCCCGACGGCGACCTGATTGTTGGCGCGGCGCAGCAGCACCTTGAAGGTCTTGGAGCCGTCGCACCCCAGATGCACGGTTACGTTGTCGTTGAAGGCATAGAACGACGCTCCCGCGTCCACCCATACCGTGTCCATCCCCGAAAAGCTGAAGGAGCGCGTCAGGTCGGACGTCCCGCTCTTGGACAGCACCAGCGTCCGGGCGTAGATCGCCTTTCCGTCGACCCACTTCCCGCCGGTGCTCACCTCCTCCTGCGTGTACACGTTCACGCCCTCGATGCCCTCGTAGAAGCGCGCCGGATAGCTGCTCTCAAACAGCGGCGCGGCCTGCGTGCCAGTCGAATACTGCCCCACCGCAAAACCGTAGCCGCTCCCGCACAGATGGATATTGGCGTGCGACTTGCTCACCGTCGTGCGCGCTACGCCCGTGTCGTACCCGTCGGTGAACTCCGCCTGAATCTCGTAGGCTATACCGGCGGAAAACGTGCCCGGAAGTGTTACCGTCGCGCCCGTCGAGGAGAGCGCGCTTGCAACCGATACGCTTGCCACGTTTTCGTTCGCAAACACGTCGCCCCCCGCTTCCCGCCAGCGCAGCTTCAGGGAAAGCCCCGCGTCCCCGCTATCCGCGCCCTCCGCCAGCGAGCACTGCACCGTCGCCTTGAGCTGTGTGCTGTCCTCCGAGGGCGTGCGCGTCACTGTGAGCGCGGTCACGGTCGGGCGATACCGCATATCCAGCACCGGGATACCTGTCGATGCGCTGGGGTATACATCGAAAATCGGTCCGGAGCCGGGGTCATATATTGCCCTGAGAAAGACCTTTGGCGTGCATACATGCGCGCCGTTGAGCCCCGGGTCGGGAATCGGAAGCGTAAATGCAAAGGTCGCCGTCTTGTTTGCCTGTATATCGCGGTTGGATGCCTGCACATACGTCAAGAAATACGGATAGTTAATGCCCGCGACCGGATCGCCGGGGAGCTCGTCGCCATTATATAAGTAGCACGCCGAAACTGTGATCGGTACGGTGCCGTCATTTTTTACGGTAACGGACATCTCGATCGTTTCCCCCACCGCAATGCTGCCTTGCGGTCTTGTTACGGTGCAGTTTGTTATAATCGCAGATAACGCCACGATTTTTCCTCTCCTTTCTAAATCACAAACGCCAGCCCGCCGTCCGCGCTTTTGCGGATGGTGTAGTTGCCCAGTTGCAGATAGTCGCGCACGCGCGCCGCCTGCGTCCACAGCTCGTTGTAGGCGAACGACGCGATCGTCACGCCGTCCTGCCGTATGTCCAGCGAATCCTCGTCCAGAAACAGTGTGTAGCGCGGGTTCTGCGACGCGCGCAGCGTGACCCCCTGCGCGTCCACGCACACGCCGAACTCCAGCGTCTGCACACGCCCCTCCAGCTCCATCGCCTCCGTGATCACCGCATCGATCCGCCCCGCCTGCTGGGTCACGGCGCTCTGCGCGCTGCTGGCCGCGCTCTGTGCGCTGTCGGCCGTGCTCTGTGCGGCGCTGGCCGCGCTCTGTGCGCTGTTGGCTGTGCTCTGCGCGGTGTTGGCCGCACTCTGCGCGCTGTTGGCCGCACCCTGCGCCGCCTCCGCCGCGCTCTGCGCGCTCTCTACCGCCGCGGTGCTTGCCTTGCCCGCCAGGTCGCTTGCGTACTGCGCGCTCTCGCGCACGGTGGAGACGATCGCCGTGGGCGTGATCTTCTGCTCCGCGCTGCTCACCCGCGTGGTCAGCGCCGCGATGTCCTGCGCGTTCTCCTCCGCCGCCGTCTGCGCACTGCCGGCTGCGCTCTGCGCGGCGCTGGCCGCGCTCTGTGCATCCTGCGCCTCGCCCGCGATGAGCTGTATCTGGCTGTTGCTCGATATGTCCAGCGCCTCGCCGAACCCCGCCGCGATGTGGCTGGTGGTGATGCTCCCCGCCTTGATCTTCGACGCGTCCACGCTCTCCGCCGCCAGCTCCGCCGTGGTGATCGCGCCCGCGGCGATCTCGTTGGCCGTGATGCTCTTGGCGGCGATCTTGTCCGCCGTCACCGAGCGCGCTACAAGCACCGAGCCGGAGATGGCGCTCTGGTATTCTTCCTGCGAAAGCTGCTCCGACGTCAGCCCCTCGTCCGTCGCGTTGATGGCCACGAACAGGCCGTCCGGCCCCTTGAGCAGCAGCCTGTCCACCGAAAGCGTCCCCGCGTTGATCACGTCCGCGTTGAGCGATACGATCTTCGCGTCCGTGATCGAGCCGTCCGCGATCTGCGCCGTGCCCACCGCGCCCGTGGCGATCAGCGCCGTGGTGATCGCCCCCAGCGCGATCTTCGCCGTGTCGATCGCCGCGTTTTCGATCTTGGCGTTGGTGATGCTCCCGTCCGTGATCTGCGCCCCGTCGATCACCGCCTCCCCGATCTTTGCCTGCGCGATCTGCGCCATGGCCGATGTGAGGTTCGCGATCTGCGCCCAGTCGATGTCCGCGTCCACGAGGTGCGCCTTGGAGATCTCCGCCACGTCCGCGGCCAGCGTATTGATACTTGCCCAGTCGATGTTCGCATTTTCGATGTTCGCCGTGGTGAGCTGCGCCAGCGCGATCTGCGCGATGCCCGCGTACAGTTCGTCCGTGGTCACGCTTCCGGAAACGATCTCGGCGATGTACGCCTTCAGCGCGGTTATGCTGTTGGCCGAGAGCTGCTCCACCGCCGCGGTGTTTATGTGCGCGTACTGCACCGCCAGGTCGCGAAGCTGCGCCGAGCCGATTGCGCCGTTTGCGATCTTCACGGTCTTGACGCTCTGGTTGGAGAGCTGATGGCCGTACACCGTGGCCTTGAGGTCTTTGATCTCCCCGAGGGTCACGCCCTCGTACCTGCGCCCCAGCGCGTCCCACTTGTAGCCCGTCACCCGCACCGCCGCGTCGATGCCCGCGCCTTTGGCGACGACGCGCACCGTGTCGTAGAGGTGTACCGCCTGCAGATCGGCATACCGCCTGTACTCCTCCGTCTCTCCCAGCGCGACGAAGTCCACGTCCAGCCCCACGGTGGGCAAATCTACGCCGTTTTCGGCAAAGTCCGCCTCGGCAAGCTCCCGCAATTTCGCGCGCGCCTGCGAAGCGTTGCCGATGCCCTCCTGCCCCACCTTTACGTCGTACTCCACCGCCTGGGCGCAGATCACGGGGTAGTCGTTTATGCGCGGGCTGTCGATGTAGATCGTGCCATCCAGCAAGAGCGGCTTGCCGTCCGATGTCTGGCCCACGGGGATGATGCGGGTGACGACGCTGTCCGCATCCGTGGTCAGCGTCGCGCCCAGCAGGTTCTTGCCGTGGCGGATGGTCACGCCGGTCTCCCGCGCGAGGTCGGGGAGCAGCCAGAGGTCGAAATTGTCGCGCAGAAGCCGCGCGCCCGTCTGCGCGAGCACGCCGTCGTCCGGGTCCAGCAGGCACTCCACAAGCCCCCGGCGCGTGTAGTCGCCCGTCACGCTGCCCACGGCCTGACAATGCACATCCATGCCGTGCGGGTTGAGCGCGCGCCCGAAGAGCTGCCCGACCACTGTGTTTGCGGCGACGCCCTCGGGCTTGTACTCGTCCTTGACGACGTTGCCGAGCAGGTCGTAGAAGATGTGCCGTGCGGTGACGCGCACTTCGCGCTCGGCGGCGTCGCGCTCGACGGAGACGATCCTGAACAGCTGCGCGCGGGACTGGGCGGGGTAGATCACGCGCTCGGGCGCGGGCGCGTCGCCCTGTATGGTCTCGGTCTCGTCGCGCACCCAGGTGAGGTACTCCATGGACATGTAGCCCGACGCGCCGTTCGTGCGCACGATGACCTTGCCCCAGCCGTTTGCCTGCGAGAGCACCACCACCTCCGTGCCGGGGCGGTACTTGGAGAGTATCCTGGTGGATGTGGACGGCCCCTGCCGCAGGTGCAGGTTGGCGCCGGTGTTGGTGCGCACCCTGTAGATGCGACGGGTGACGACGGTGGGCTCGGCGGGTATCTCGCCGTCGTTTTCCACGGCCAGGGGCGTCTCGCGCACCGGCGCGGGGGCCTTGACGATGCAGCCCACGCCGATGTTCAGCCACTTGCCCGCCTCGTCCATGGGATGCGCCATGCTGAGCTCGTACAGCCCGCCCGCCTGCTCCTCGATGGTGACCTCATACGGCGCCAGCGCCCCAAGGCCCAGCGTGGAAAAGTCCGTAGCGTCCGGCGCATAGATGGTGATCATGGGGTTTTCCTCCCTCCTTCGGACATACAAAAAACCGCGAGGCGCATTTCGCGCCCGCGGCGTTGACTTTCGCGGCCTTTCGTGTTATAATGACGGCAGGAAGGGATGACGCTTGTGGTTGAGCCTCTCCCTCCGTTATGGGGAAAGCCGCTTCCAGTTCGCGCTGGATGGCGGCTTTGTCTTACTTATCCTTCTTGCAAAAGCTCAAAACAGCGAATACAAGCATGATAATCATAATGAGCGTGGACAACATTTCGTAGTCTGTCATTATGATCACCTCCTTTGTAGGAGGCGAGAAGCCAAGCGCCATCTGTTTTCTTCCTGCCGGGGGCGATGCCCCGGCAGCATTATATCATGCGCGGGTTTTTGTCGTCAATCCAAAACCGCGAGGTCTTTCGCGTCCGCGGCGTTGACTTTCGCGGTATTTCGTGCTATAATGACGGCAGGAAGGGATGACGCAATCGGTGCTTGCACCGCCCCGACCTGTGTCAGAGTTTGAAGCGCCGTGTATTGCGAGTACACGGCGCTTCGCTTTACTTCTTCATGCTGATCGCAATCAGCAAGCCGAGCATCGTCAGAACGACCATGAGCATTTCATAATCCGTCATGACGATCACCCCCTTTGGTAAACGCCGGGGGCGCGAACACCGTGTTTCCTTCCTGCCGGGGGGCGATGCCCCGGCAGTATTATATCATGCGCGGGTTTTTGTCGTCAATCGTCACAAATCCCTCCACCTGGGCGTCACCGTGATCTTCGTCACGTCCCCCGTCCACGATACGATGTTCTCCCCCGGCGCGAGCGCGGGGAAGTTATCGTCCACGAGCGTCACCTTGCCGTTGAGCAGCGCCGTCTCGGTGAGGTTGAAACAATCCCCCAGCTCGCTGTCGATGATGATCCCGTCCTCCAGTCCCTCGATCTCCACGATCTGCGTGCCGATGGTCAGCACCACATCCCCCTCGCCCTCGATCTTAAAGCGCGGCGCGCTTTTGCAGGTGCCGGGATTTAAGATGGTGGTCGGCGAGGCGGTGATCTCCACGTCCTGCGCGCTTTTATGGTACAAAAACGGCTGGCAGTCGAACGTGACGGTGAAGCTCTGGTTGACGAAGCGGTTCATGGCCGCGGAGCGGGAGAACTCCTTGGTCACGCGCGCGCGGTAGAAGCGGTCGGGGTCGTCGGAAAAGCGCAGCTCGCCCGCGCCGCGCAGCCACGCATGTATCGCGGCCATGTCCGCATCGTCGGTCGTCTGACACTGCACGCGCGTGAGCACGTTGTCAAAGCCGCCGTCCGCCGACCACAGATAGCCGCTGCGCCCCGGCACCTCGACGAGCTCTCCCCGCTCGGCCGGGTGATAGCGCACCGGCATGGAGAGCAGGCGCACGCCCTTGTCGGTATTGCGCGCGCCCGCGAATTCAAACCATACGGATTCCAGCTTTTTCATGTTCTGATCCCCCATCCCGCGGCGACGCGCTTTGCGCGCGCGTTGGAAACGCGGTCGTTTGCGTCCGCCGTGGCCTCGGCGATCTTGCGGTCGCTGATGTAGAGCCCCACGTTGAGCGGCATTGGAGCATCCTCCCCCGCCGCGCGGGCCGCGTCGGTCTGTGCGGGGGCGGCCGCCGCGCGCGCGGGAAGGTCCGCCGCGCCGATGAGCGAGCCTGTGAGGCTGCGCACCGTGCGCTGCGCCTCGCGGATGCTCTTCTCGTAGCCGAGTATGAAGCCCTCGCCGGTGTAGCGGCCGGAGCGCATGAATTCCTTCGACGGCGAGGAGATGCCCATCGCCGCGTTGAACGCCGCGGTGATCGCGCGCGCAGCGGCGCGCGCGGCGCTCTTCATCGCGCCCACGCGGCTGTTGAAGCCCCGGATCCAGCCGTTCGCGGTGCTGCTTCCGGAGGAGGCGGCCGCCGCCGAGGCGTTCATGGCCGCGCCGACGCCGGACACGGCCGCGGAGGCTGCGCCGGCGAACATGGGCTGCGCGGACAAAAGCGCGCCGACGCCCGCCAGCGCCGTCCACAGAAGCCGCGCGGCGACCAGGGCGGCCAGCCCCTGCCAGTCCGCGCCCGCCACGCCGGGGCGAAGCACGCCCTCGTTGAGCGTTGCGCGCAGCGCCTCCGCCGCGCCCGCCAGCGCCTCCGGCCGCCCGGCAAAGGCGCGGATGAGCAGCGCGGATATGTCCAGTTCGGCCCAGACCGGCGCGTTGAGCACCGCCGTGCTCCACGCGTTCGCCATGGCGCTTCCCAGCGCGGCGGCGACGGACGCGCCGTCGCCTGTGTCCGCGCCGTCGCCGGGGCCAAGGAGAGCCTCGCGCAGCGCGAGCCCGACGCCGCGCACAGACGCGCTCCACGCCTCGGCCGCCGCGGCGGTCGCGCCGGGCAGGCCGTCGAGCGTTGTGCGCACGGCGGCGTCCACCGAGCGCAGCGTCTCCAGAAAGGCGCTGTCGTCGCCCGTGATCCTGATCTTTACGCTATCGGCCATGTCGCCTCACCGCCCTATGCAGATGTCTGCTCCGGCCGCGGGATCGCGGGGATGCCCCCCTCCGGGCCGCCGCGCAGAAGCGATGTCATCTCCGAGATGGGCGCGATCGCGTCCGAGAGCGCGCGAAACTCCGCCGCCAGCGCCTCGGACCGCTCCTCCCGGAGCCTTCGGCTGTGCGCGTCAAAGGCGTCGAGCACGCCGAAGTAGATCGCGTCCACGCGGTCCACGTTGAGCTTCCTGCCGCCGCCAAACAGCCTGCGCACGGCCTGCTTGCCCAACAGCAGCTTGAGCTGCTCGATCTCCATCTCGTGCTGCATGCGCCCGCCCTGCACGGCGAGCTCCTCAACGCGGCGCATCCTCTCCAGAAGCTCCACGGTCTTGGGGGATACGCGGTAGTCTTCGCCCTCGATCTCCACGGTCACGGGGCGTATCTGCGTTTCGATGTGCATTTTCCCTCTCCTTTCCATCCCCGGCGGCCTCGCGCAGCGCGCGCAGTGCGCGCGCCTCCTCCGCCGTCGGCTTGTGCGGCAGGCGAACGCGTTGCTTCGCCCGGCGCAGCTCCCTGTCGCCGTGCCTGCTCGCGCGCGTTTGCATCACGCGCAGTATGTAGTGGTCGCCGCACAGCGAATTTACCTCCAGAAGAAACTCCCACCAGTGAAACGGCTCGCGCCGCCGGTAGGACAAATCCAGCCCGCTCTGGTTGCGTATGGCCAGCACCAGAGCGTTTATGTCGTAATCGAAGCTTAAAAGCTCCTCCGCGTCCGCGTCTGCCTCCTCCCCTCCCTCGCCCAGCATGCTGGGATAGCCGCGCGCGAACTCCATCATCGCGCGCAGCGCCTCGGCGGGCGCCTCGTCCCGCAGCACGCCGCCGAAGGCCAGCGCCTGCATGCGCGCCAGCGTCCGCGCGTTGTGGCGCGCCTCCTCGGGCGTGCGCACATGCGCATACAGCTCCCGCGCGCCGTCGAGTATGTCCACCCACTGTC
>DXVG01000049.1:0-5855 GCA_019409045.1 Clostridiales bacterium
CGCGCTCGAGCGCGTGTTTTCCGCGCATGAGATCGACAGCGTGATCCACTTCGCCGGCCTGAAGGCGGTGGGCGAGTCCTGCGAAAAGCCTCTGGAGTACTACCGCAACAATCTGGACGGCATCATGTCGCTCATCAGCGCGATGCGCAGGCACGGGGCCAAGCGGTTCGTGTTCTCCTCCTCGGCGACGGTCTACCGCTCCGACGCGGGCATGCCCGTGGACGAGGATTCGCCGCGGGGCTGCATCAACCCCTACGGCTGGACCAAGTTCATGGGCGAGCAGATACTGCGCGACGTGGCAGCCGCCGACCCTGAATGGTCCGTGGTGCTGCTGCGCTACTTCAACCCCATCGGCGCGCACGAGAGCGGCAAGATCGGCGAGGACCCCAACGGCATCCCCAACAACCTCATGCCTTACATCACGCAGACCGCCATGGGCCGCCGCGAGATGCTGCATGTGTTCGGAAACGACTATCCCACCCCCGACGGCACCGGCGTGCGCGACTACATCCATGTGGTAGACCTTGCCGAGGGGCACGTCGCCGCCATCGAGTACGCCGCCGCCAACACGGGCTGCGAGGCGTTCAACCTCGGCACCGGCGAGGGCTACAGCGTGCTGGACATCGTGCATGCGTTTGAGCGCGTCAACGGCGTGAAGGTGCCTTACGACATCGTCGGCCGCCGCGCGGGCGACCCGCCCACGGTGTTTGCCAAGGTGGGGAAGGCGCAGTCGCTTCTGCACTGGAAGGCGCAGCGCACGCTCGATCAGATGTGCGCCGATTCTTGGCGCTGGCAATCCAACAATCCCCAGGGATTTGCAAAGGAGAAATGAACTTATGATCCAAAGCATGATCGCCATACTTGACCTGGGCGGCACGCAGAGCGCGCAGATCGCGCGCGAGATACGCGCGCTGGGCGTCTACAGCGAGATCCACCCCCACGACATAGCGCCCGAGGCGCTCAGGGCGCTTCCCGGCGTGGCGGGCGTGATCCTCAACGGCGGCGAGAACCGCGTGGTGGACGGCGTCGCGGTCGAGGTCGACCCCGGCGTGTTCGATCTTGGCCTTCCCGTGCTCAGCGTGGACTACGCCTGCGAGGGCCACGCCTTCGACCTGCCCGCATGGCCGGAGGACGTGCGCGCAACGCTGGATGCGTTCATCGAGGGCCTCGGCGTCGAGCGCAACTGGAACATGGAAAACTTCATCCGCGACCAGGTGGAGCTGCTCAGGCGGCAGATCGGCGAGCGCAAGGTGCTGCTCGCGCTCTCCGGCGGCGTGGATTCCTCGGTGGTGGCGGCGCTGCTCCTCAAGGCCGTTGGCGATCAGCTCACCTGCGTACACGTCAACCACGGCCTCCTGCGCAAGGGCGAGCCCGAGCAGGTCGTGCGCGTGTTCCGGCAGCAGATGGGCGCGAACCTCATCTATGTGGACGCCGTGGACCGCTTCCTCGACAAGCTCGCCGGCGTAGCCGACCCCGAGCGCAAGCGCAAGATCATCGGCGCGGAGTTCATCCGCGTGTTCGAGGAGGAGGCGCGCAAGATCGAGGGCATCGAGCTGCTCGGTCAGGGCACCATCTACCCGGACATCATCGAAAGCGGCACCAAGACCATGAAGGCGGTCAAGGCGCATCACAACGTCGGCGGCCTGCCGGACGATTTGAAGTTCGAGCTGGTCGAGCCGCTCAAGTTCCTGTTCAAGGACGAGGTGCGCATGGTCGGCAAGGCGCTGGGCCTCCCGGACGAGATGGTCTACCGCCAGCCGTTCCCCGGCCCCGGCCTGGGCGTGCGCTGCCTGGGCGCGATCACGCGCGAGCGACTGGAGATCGTGCGCGAAAGCGATGCGATCCTGCGCGAGGAATTCCAGACCGCGGGCCTGGCCGGCAAGGTCTGGCAGTACTTCACCGCCGTGCCGGATTTCAAGTCCGTGGGCGTGCGCGACCACGCGCGCTGCCTCGAATACCCGGTGATCCTGCGCGCGGTCAACACCGTGGACGCCATGACCGCCACCGTGGAGCAGGTGCCCTGGCCGGTGCTTGCCAGGATTACCGAGCGCATACTCGCCGAGGTCAAGGGCTGCAACCGCGTCCTCTACGATCTCTCGCCCAAGCCCGTGGCCACGATCGAATGGGAGTAAGCGATCAACAGAAGTTTAGCTGGAGGCGAGGCAATGACCAGCAGGAGGGCGCTACATGGAACGCCCTCCTGCACTATACTTGTCATCGGGTCTTTTTTCTGTTACAATCAGTTTGCCAAATCTGCATTGTGAGGGTGTAATATGTTTGATGATGGAAGAAGTAAAAAAGTTGTCTTCATTGCACATTGCCTTTTGAATCAAAACTCTATTTCTGACGGAACGGCAGTGTATCCGGCAGCATTCAAAGATGTTGTTGGTTTTTTCTTAGATGCAGATGTTGGCATTGTTCAAATGCCTTGTCCGGAGCTTTGCTGTTTGGGGCTTGATAGAGGAAATATCTATGGAGCAGACACTCCTGTTGTGATAGAGAATACCCGTATCCGTGCGGAGATGAAAAAAGATATTCCAAATGCGCAATTAGACCGATTAGCCGATCATGTAGTTTATCAAATATTTGAATACATTAAGTCTGGCTTTCAAGTCGTTGGCATTATTGGTGCAAACCGTTCTCCAAATTGTGGCGTAGACACGACATCTGACAATAATGCAGAGATTAGTGGGATGGGACTTTTTGTAGAGAAAATCTCTTTCCGCCTCTTGGAGAAAAAGATTTCCATTCCTATGATAGGTGTAAAAGGAATGGACAATCTACAAGAAAAACTTCAACAGCTAATACTTATGGCATAGTAGTACACATTATAATGCTCAAAAAGTCCAGCTGTACTTCTACACCTTTAGTGATACTATTTTGATACTAAGAAAATGATTTACCCCAAATAACGGGTGGAGTATTAACATATTTGCGAAAGTTTTTCCGTGAAATCACCTCAAATACACCCTACTATAATCTGAATTTACCGAGTGGGAGTAAATTAAAAAACGCTGAACGCCCTTGATACGAGCGGCTTTTCGGGCCTTTAAAACCATCGTTGGTAAGATTTTGATAGCATTGCGTTTGAACACAAATATGTGGTATCCCCCAAAAAAATGGTGCCACAGGAATTTGAAGTTGAAGCAGAGAACATGGAGCGGCGTAAGAAACGGCAGAAGAAACCATAGCAAAGGGAAATGCGTGCAAGAGACTGGAAATCTCTTATGAACAAACAAGTCTATGCCGAAAGTCACGACGGAAAAGAAACGGTGGATTGGTATGAATTTTGAATTTGATACGAGATTAGTCACACAATACCGAAGGGGCTCGCAGAGAATTCGAGTAATGAGCGAAAGATGGGTAGAGGACAGTGTTTTCTGTCCGCGGTGCGGCAATCCGCGCATCAAAAAATTGGATAACAATCGGCCTGTCGCTGATTTTCAGTGCGATGGCTGCGGAGAAATCTTCGAGCTGAAAAGCAAAAAGGGTAGAATTGGCAATAAAATTGCTGACGGCGCATACTCAACCATGATTGAGAGAATTACAAGCGCAACCAATCCGGATTTGTTTGTCTTGTCTTATTCTGAGCAGCTCAGCGTTACAAATATGTTTGTAATTCCCAAATTCCTATTTGTACCCCTGATTATTGAAAGGCGGAAACCGTTGGGAAAAAATGCTCGAAGAGCAGGTTGGGTTGGTTGCAATATAATTATTCAAGACATTCCTTCGCAAGGGAGAATAGATATAATTAAAAATCAAAGAATGCTGAATATTGATGATGTGGTTCAGATGTATAGACATATCGAGAAGTTACAGACAAATAACATTGAAAACCGAGGGTGGCTATTCGATGTTTTGAGCTGTGTAAATAAGATTCCATCCGCGGATTTTACACTCGGCGAGGTCTACGCATATGTAGAAGTCTTGCAGCAAAAATACATAAGCAATCACAATGTCGAAGCAAAAATCCGTCAGCAACTACAAGTTTTGAGGGACAAAGGCTTTATCGAATTTGTCGAGCGAGGACGGTATAGAAAGATCATGCTATAAAAGTACTTCGCGTTGGGAGTGACGACACATTGACTTGCGGAGCGATCAGAAACAACAAACCACATTACAACGCCCCTGGCCGTGGAACACGGCTGAGGGCGCTTTTATCTTTCTCCGGCTCTATGCGGGGAACCGATCGATCATTGCCTGCAGCGTTTCCACAAACTTCCCGACGTGGTATCCGTCGCATACGGCGTGATGCACTTGGATGGAAAGGGGGATCAAACGCTTTGCGCCATCCTCGAAGTATTTTCCCAGGGTGAACACCGGAAGGAGGTACTTCCCCTCGTCGAAAACGTTGATGTTGAAGGAGGTGAATGTGAACCAGGGGATCATGGAAATATCAAAGGAGTTTGGCGGCCTGTCAGGTTTTGGGGCGTATCGCACGGAGGATGAGAACCTTTCCACATCTTCCTCATACGCGCGCAGGAATTCATGGTAGTCCGCGTGAAATTCGGTCCATATGGCGGAGAAGTTTTTATTTTCCTCATTGAAAATGGTATAGGCGGGGTGCATATCGTCGTATATGCCAACCCCCTTGTCTGTAAGAGCGGTGCGAAATTCAGGCATCCGGTTTACCGCTTTGGTCAGGAGCCAGATCAATGTGGGATAAAGCCGCGCGCCTTTAAGATTGGTTATATCGAGGTTGACGGTCGGGGAATAGGTGCAGACAACCTCGCCTATGAAGTGCTCGTAGAACTCTCTGCGCTCCCAGGTTTGAAGATCAATCAAATGAAACGACATGGCGTCCTCCTTAAATGTTAGTCTCCTTACCTTTGCCCTCGTCCACTTTAAGGCGAACTTCCCCGTTTGTGGCAAGAGAGCCAACTGATCCCGCCCGGTCAGTTGGCTCTCGATTTGCGCGGGGCCCTGGCGTGCTGCTCTCCATCGACTGCACCGCATGCAGCATGTCGAGATCAACGCCGCGCTGTCCCGCGATGATGGGACGGCCACCGCAGCGCGTATGCCGGCGCCTTGCCGCGTCAGATGGCGTAGGTCCGTATCTCCTCCTGCATGCGGGCGAGCAGCGCGTCCACATCCATCATGCCCGCGTCGCCCTGGCCGCGCACGCGCACGGCCACGTTGCCCTCGGCGGCCTCCTTGTCGCCCAGCACCAGCATGTAGGGGATCTTCATCACCTGCGCCTCGCGGATCTTGAAGCCTATCTTCTCGTTGCGCAGGTCGATCTCCGTGCGGATGCCCGCGGCCTCGAGCTTGTTTTGCAGGGCGATGGCGGCATCGTCCGCGCGGTCGGTGATGGTCATGATCTTCGCCTGCACCGGGGCCAGCCACAGCGGGAACGCGCCGGCGAAGTGCTCGGTGAGGATGCCGATGAACCGCTCGATGGAGCCGTAGATGGTGCGGTGCAGCATCACCGGCCGGTGCTTCTCGCCGTCCGGGCCGATGTAGGAGAGGTCGAACCGCTCGGGCATGTTCATGTCGAGCTGTATCGTGCCGCACTGCCAGGTCCTGCCCAGCGAGTCCTCGAGGTGATAGTCGATCTTCGGGCCGTAGAACGCGCCGTCGCCCTCGTTGATGGTGTAGGCAACGCCCAGTTCGTCCAGCGCGCCCTGCAGGCCGTTGGTGGCCTGCTCCCACATCTCGTCCGTGCCCATGGAGTTTTCCGGCCGCGTGGACAGCTCCACCTTGTACTTGAAGCCGAACATGCGGTACACCTGGTCGTCCAGCTTGTGGATGCCGATGACCTCGTCCTTGATCTGGTCGGGCGTGATGAACAGGTGCGCGTCGTCCTGCGTGAAGCAGCGCACGCGCATCAGCCCGTGCAGCGCGCCGGAGAGCTC
>DXVG01000049.1:5955-9508 GCA_019409045.1 Clostridiales bacterium
CGCTGCACATAGGCGTCCAGCTCCTCGCGGCTGGTGAAGGCCGTGCCGTAGATGCGCTGGAGCATCTTGTTTTTCTCGTTGCCGCGCCAGTAGGCCCCGGCGATGGACATCAGCTTGAAGGCCTTGATGCGGCCCGTGGAGGGCAGGTGCGGCCCGGCGCACAGGTCGGTAAAGCCCTCCTGCTTGTAGAAGGAGATCACGCTGTCCTCGGGAAGGTCGTTGATCAGCTCCACCTTGTAGGGCTCGTCCTTGACAAGCTCCAGCGCCTCGGCGCGGGGAAGCTCGAACCGCTCCAGTTTGGAGTTCTTCTTGATGATGCGGCTCATTTCCTTTTCCACGTCCTTGAGAAACTCGGGCGTGAAGGGCTCGTCCACGTCGAAGTCGTAGTAAAAGCCGTTGTCGATGGCCGGGCCGATGGCCAGCCTCGCCTCAGGCCGCAGCGCCTTCACCGCCTGCGCCAGCACATGGCTGGCGGTGTGCCGCAGCGTCCAGCGGCCGTCGGGGTCGTCAAATGTGAGGATCTCAAGCTCGCCGTCCTGCGTCAACGGCTCCATCAGCGAGACGAGATTGCCGTTCAGCCGCGCCACCAGCGCGCTCTTTTTTACGTCCTTGGGCAGCTTTTCCAGCACGTCCAGCGCGCTTGCGCCCGCTTCGACTTCCAGTGTTTGACCGTTTACGACCAGCTTCATCTTCCTACCTCCCGAAAAAAATAAGGCCGTCCCGCGAAGGGACGAGCCTGTTGCCCGTGGTTCCACCCAACTTGTGTCTCCATGGGGCCGTATCGCGCCCCGCGCGCCGCCGGTCGGTGGGTGGTAGACCGCCCGCGATGACAAGGCGCGCTCGCAGCCCATGACGCGCCCTCTCTTTTGCCTCGTCCGCACGGCCCGTGTCCCCGTCATTCCGACGGAAATCTTTAAAAATAGTATAGGTTTTGCCTCCGGGACTGTCAAGCGCAAACGCAAGATTTAACGTTTGGCGCGCCGAGGCAGGCGGCAAAGCCCATAGCCCCGCGCCGCGCCCAGCGCGTTGAGCAACACGTCGTCCACGTCCGGCGTGCCCGTGCCAAGGACACACTGGCACGCTTCCACCAGCAGCGACAGCGCCATGCCGCATAGCGCCGTCCGCCAAAGCCCCAGCCGCGGCCAAAGGCGGGGAAAGAGCAGCCCCAGCGGCACGAACCAGAGCACGTTGCCCGCCGTGTGGTAGACAAACGGCCAAAGCCCGGCGCGGAGCTGCCCGATCGTGGTGCGCAGGGGCATAAGCTGCGGCGCAATAAACGACGCCGGACGCCCGAAGCGCAGGGCGATGATCTCAACCAGCGCCGCGAGGTAGAACACCGTCAGCGCGCAGAGCGCCTCGCGCCGCATGTCAAAGCGCCGCCTGCGCCGCGTCAACAGCCGCCCGAGGCACCACAGCGCCGCGCACACCAGCGCAAACAGCAGCGCGGGCAAGAGCAGATCCCAGATGCCTGCGAACGTCACGCTTCGTCGTCCCGGTATTCGAGTATGTCCCCCGGCTGGCAGTCGAGCGCCTGACAGATGGCCTCCAGCGTGGAAAAGCGCACGGCGCGCGCCTTGCCCGTCTTGAGGATGGAGAGGTTCGCCATTGTGATGCCGACGCGCTCGGACAGCTCGGTCAGGCTCATCTTTCGCTTGGCGAGCATGACATCCAGATTTACGATGATCGCCATGGCCAACCTCCTCAGATCGTAAGCTCGCTCTCGCTTTGCAGCACGGCTGCGCGGCGCACGAGCTGCCCCAGCGCACAGGCGAGCAGCGCCACGATCGCGCACGCGGCCGCCCCGCCCAGCATCAGCAGGAGCAGCCCCGGCTGTCCCATCCGCAAAACGCACAGCACCACCACGCCAGCCACCAGCAGCGCCGCCATCCCAAGCGCCAGGCCGCAGATGCGAAACAGAGACTGCGCGCTTCCGCGCGAGAACGAATCGTTCCGCCCGATCCGCACGCATATCTTCCAGAACTCCCAAAGCCCGCAGAAGCCGGGCGCGAGCACCGCCCACGCATAGATCATGCCCGGCCAGTACCACGCGCCGCGCTCGGGATACTCCCAAAGCATCGTCCGCGCCGCCACCGGCACCAGCACGAAGGCGACCAGCGCGCCGATCACCGCCATTGCGACCGCCGCGAGTTTCATTCCCCGTTCCGGATGTTCTCTCATAAGGCAATCCCTCCTGTAGCGCATGATAGCACGTTTTGAGCTGAAAGTCAATATAAATTTACTGAAATTCGATATTTTCTTTTCTGCACGATGTGCTATGATAGTGGAAGAATGCGGAAAGGAGCGTGCGAAGATGTTGAAGGGAAAGACGGCGCTGGTGACGGGCGGAGGCAGCGGCATCGGCCGGGAGATCGCGCTGCGGCTCAAGCAGGCGGGCGCAAACGTGGCCATCTGCGGAAGGAACCGGGAAAAGCTGGCGGAGACGGCGCGGCTGCTGGGCGGCGCGCTGGAGCTGGCGGGCGACCTTGCGGATGTGGAACATGCGCGCAGCTGCGTGGACAGGACGGTGGAGGCCTTCGGCGGGCTGGACATACTGGTCAACAACGCGGGCGTGGCGCTCTCCAAGCCCTTTGCCGAGACGACGCTGGAGGACTATCAGCGCGTGATGGACATAAACGTGCGCACGCCGTTTGTGATGACGCAGCGCGCGCTTCCACACCTGCGCGCCGCGCGGGGCCGCGTGTTCAACATCGCCTCGGTGGTGGCGCACAAGGGCTATACGCTGCAGAGCGTGTACGCCGCCTCCAAGCACGCGCTTCTGGGGATGTCCAAGTCCCTTGCGGGCGAGGTGTATATGGATGGCGTCCGCGTGCATGTCATAAGCCCCGGCGGCGTATATACCGACATGGTGAAGATCGCGCGGCCCGACCTGTCCGGCGACGGGCTGATCGACCCGGCGGAGGTCGCCGAAGCGGTGATGTTCCTGCTGTCCATGGACAAAAATGCCGTCGTGGACGAGATACGCATCCATCGCTGCGGCAAGCAGCCGTTTGTATAACGGGAGAGGGAAATCCGCGTAAATTTCCACATTTCGGCAACCAATGGACACACTTTGGCGTCTAGTACTATAGACATTGCGCAAGCATGGCCGCCCGTCCCCGCCGTTGCGGGGCGCGGGGGCCCCAAAGGGGGATTGAGGAATGATGAAACACTTGCTTGCCGCGCTGCTGGCCGCGTGCATGCTGCTCGCATGCGCGGTTGCGGAGGAGGGCGCAGCGCAGAATCCCGCTCCGGAAGCCACTGCACCGCAGACCGAGGCTCCGGCGCCGCAGACCGAGGCACCGCCGCCACAGGCTGAAGCCCCGTCGCCGACCGCGCCTGCCGCGCCGCCGCAGAACGCCGCGCAGAGCGGCGGAGAAGCGCCTGCGGGCGAGCCGACCGGGACCCCCGCGGGTGCGCCGACTGGAGAAGCGACAGGCGAGCCGACGGGAGCGCCCACAGGCGAGCCGAGCGGAGCACCGACGGGCGAGCCGACGGGAACGCCCACAGGCGAGCCGAGCGGAGCACCGACGGGCGAGCCGACGGGAACGCCCAC
>DXVG01000005.1 GCA_019409045.1 Clostridiales bacterium
GCGGAAGTGATTTTTGCTTCCTGCGTCAGCATCGCCTGCAAACTGCGGTCACTTACGTCCATGTAAGCTCCCTTGTTTGCAGGCTCGCTTCCTTGTCTTGGGAGCTTTCTCAAGGCTCTGTCAGAGCGTTGATAAAGCCCCCAAACGCAAAAATCACTTCCGAAAGAGAACAAGCGGAAGTGATTTTTGCTTCCTGCGTCAGCATCGCCTGCAAACTGCGGTCACTTACGTCCATGTAAGCTCCCTTGTTTGCAGGCTCGCTTCCTTGTCTTGGGAGCTTTCTCAAGGCTCTGTCAGAGCGTTGATAAAGCCCCCAAACGCAAAAATCACTTCCGAAGGAAAACAAGCGGAAGTGATTTTTGCTTCCTGCGTCAGCATCGCCTGCAAACTGCGGGCGATTACCTCCAAGTAAACGCCCGCGTTTTTATTGCCCGAGTATGTCCAGTATGTCCTCCGGCCGCCGGAGGTACCACGTCGCGCCCTCCATGTCCGGCGTGGCGCTGCCCCACGTCGCCAGCGCGAAGTCCGCGCCCGCGCCGCGCGCGCAGTCGCGGTCGTAGGGCGTGTCGCCTATGTAGAGCGTCTCCTCCGGCTTTGCGCCCACGCGCCGCATGCACTCCAGAAGCGGATCGGGCTCCGGCTTGCCCCGGCGCGTTTCGCCCGCGGTGACCGCTGCGTGGAAGTACTGCGTGATGCCCAGCGGCGGCACGTCCTGCGCGTATTCCTGCGCGTTCTTGGAGGTCACAACGCCCAGAAGCGCGCCGCTTTCCCACAGCGCCGCGAGCATCTCGCGCACGCCGGGGAACAGCGCCATCAGAGCGGCGTACTCGCCGAGCCGCCGCGTCCACAGGCGCGTAATGCGCGCGTATTGCGCCTCCGGCACGCCGAGGCGGCAGAGCACGACCTCGCCGGGAAGGCCCAGCAGGCCGCGGATCTCCTCGCGGGAGAGATGCATGTCCAATTCCTCGCGCAGCGTCTGCTGCAGCGCCAGCGAGTCCGCATAGGCGCTGTTGAGCAGCGTGCCGTCCACGTCGAAGGCGATGAATCGGTACCTCATGCGCGCGCCTGCGCCATCAGCGCGTTTACCTCGTTCCAGATCAGGCGATGCCCCTCCTCGGACGGATGGATGCCGTCTACGCACAAGAGCTCCTTGAAGTTTCGCGACACCAGAAACGCATCCCGCAGGTTCAGGATCGTGCAGCCCAGCCGCGTGCCGACCTCCGCCGCGGCCAGCGCGTAGCGCTCCTGCCAGCGGTAGATGCGCTGCACGTCGCCCAGGTATTTGAGGATCGCCCTGGGGTTGAGGTTTTTGGACACCCACGCGAAGTACTTCTCCGCGTCGATGGGCGGGGGCACCACCAGCACAACGCGCATGTCAAACGCGCGCACGCGCTCCACCATGTCCGCAAGCGTGTCCTTGAACACGCGCATGGGCGTGCGCGCCTCGTGATACACGTCTGGGTTCTCGCTCACGGCCTTCCAGTCCAGGTCGCAGTCGTTGCCGCCGAACTCGATGGCCGCCACGCCGCCGGGCCGCATGGCCTCCTCCGAAAGCCGCGGCGCGGCCTGGCACACGGTAAAGCCCATCATCGAATGGTTCTCTACGCGCACGCCCGCCGCCTTCAGCCGCGTCGCGTAGTTGTCGCGGCAGATGGCGTAGCGGCCGCGCTCCTCGTCGTAGAGTATGCACTTTCCAATGGAATCGCCCCATACGCTCACGCTGTCAACGCGCATGCTTCCACCTCCCTGTCCGTCACTCGAGCCGCAGCGTGGAGATCAGCTGCTCGAGCATTTCCTCCTGTTGCGCGGTTATTTCGCCGGTCAGGCCGAACACCGCCGCGTAGCCAAACCCGTCCGCGCACAGAAGCACCGCGTCCGTGCGGCACGCCTCGCCGTTGTCCAGCTCCAGCGTGTAGCGCCACCGCTCCGCCGCGCCGCCGGAGATCATCACGTCCTCCAGCCGCTGCGCGTCCACGTCCTCGGGCACATACGCGCCGCGCAGCGCCTCGATATCGGCAAACAGCGCCTCGTCCGCGCCGCCGCGCGTGATCGCCACCGACACGGCCTCCTCCGCCCCCAGCGCGCAGGCGAACATGCGCCCCTCGCCCGAGAGAAGGTCCATCACCGTGGTAAAGCCGTCAAAGTCCGCCCGGAGCATGGGGTGCGCGTCCTGCGCCTCCGCCTCCAGAGACAGCGAGGCGATCACCGCCTCCACCTGCGCCTCCAGCGCCTCCGCCTCCTCGGCGGGCACGGCGATCATGGCGCTGAGCAGCATCGAATCCGCCTCCAGGCGCAGAAGGTCCCACTGCGTGCCCGCGTCCTCGTAGCGCCAGCGCTCGGCCGCGTACCCGCCCAGGGACACGTCCTCCATGCGCTGATAGTCCAGGTCCGCGCCGTCCGTCTCGGGCGAGAGCAGCTCCATGCCGCTGCCCGCGGGGTAGCCCACCGCGTAGAGCGATACATCGCCCGCGCCGGCGAGCTTTTCGTACTCGTACACGCCGCTTTGCAGCCTGTAGCCGTCCGATTCCACCGCGTCGAACGCGCCGTGCAGCCACAGAAGGCCGTCCTGCGCGGACGCGCCCGAAAACAGCGCCAGGACCGCCAGCGCGCACGCCAAAAGCCGCCGCGCCGCGCTCATTGTATGGAGCTGATGTCGTAGGGCGTGGTCTGGTACACGAAGTAGTTTAGCCAGTTCGAGTACAGAAGATTCGCGTGCGCGCGCCAGGACACCAGGGGCTCTTTGCGGTCGTCGTCGCCGGGGAAGTAGTTCTTGGGGATCTGTATCTCCAGCCCCGCGTCGCGGTCGCGCAGGTATTCGCGCCGGAGCGTGTCCGCGTCGTACTCGGGATGGCCGGTGATGAAGATCTGCCGCCCGCGCCGCGTGGACACGGCGTACACGCCCGCCTCGTCGGACGAGGCGAGTATGCGCAGCGCCTCCACCTGCTCGATCTCCTCGCGCAAGACGGTGGTGTGGCGCGAGTGCGGCACCATGAACGCCTCGTCGAACCCGCGCAGCAGGATCGAGCGCGCGTAGTCCCGCCGATGGGGGAACACGCCGAAGAGCTTTTTCTCCAGCGGGTGCTTGCCCACGCCGAAGTGGTGGTACAGCCCGGCCTGCGCGCCCCAGCAGACGTGGAACGTGGAATGCACATGCGTCACGGACCAGTCCATGATCCGGCACAGCTCGTCCCAGTACTCCACGTCCTCAAACGCCAGATGCTCCACCGGCGCGCCGGTGATGATCAGCCCGTCGAACCGCTCGTCGCGCACGTCGTCAAACGTCTTGTAAAACGAGAGCAGATGCTCCTGACTTACGTTGCGCGCCTGATGCGAGCTCGTGTGCAGAAGCGTCAACTCCACCTGCAAAGGCGTGTTGCCCAGCAGGCGCGCAAACTGCGTCTCGGTGACGATCTTGGTGGGCATCAGGTTCAGAAGCGCGATCTGCAGCGGGCGTATGTCCTGCGTCAGCGCGCGGGTCTCCGTGATGACGAATATGTTCTCGCCCAGCAGCGTCTCCGTCGCCGGCAGCGCGTTTGGTATCTTGATCGGCATGCGGCAGCCTCCTCAGATGTTGTCAAATGCCTGTTCGAGGTCTTTGAGTATGTCGTCTATGTGCTCGATGCCCACCGACATGCGCACCAGGTCCGCGCCGATGCCCGCGTCCGCGAGCTGCTCGTCGGTGAGCTGGCGGTGGGTGGTGCTGGCCGGGTGCAGAACGCTTGTGCGCGCGTCGGCCACATGCACCACGATCTGCGCAAGCTTTAAGCTGTCCATGAACTTCATGGCCTTCTCGCGCCCGCCCTTTACACCGAAGGACACCACGCCGCACACGCCCCTGGGCAGGTACTTCTGCGCCAGCGCGTGCTGGGGCGAGGAGGCGAGCCCGGGGTAGTTGACCCAGCCGACCTTGGGGTGCCTTTCCAGGTATTCCGCCACGGCCTGCGCGTTCTGGCAGTGCCTCTCCATGCGCACGGCCAGAGACTCGAGCCCGAGGTTGAGGATGAAGGCGGCGATGGGCTGCGGCGTGCAGCCGAAATCGCGCATCAGCTGCGCGCGGGCCTTGTTGATGTATGCGGCCCTTCCAAAGCTCTTTGTGTAGACCACGCCGTGATAGCTCTCGTCCGGCTCGGTCAGCTCCGGGTACTTTTTCGTGGCCTCCCAGTCGAAGTTGCCGCTGTCGATCACGCAGCCGCCCACCACCGAGGCGTGGCCGTCCATGTACTTGGTGGTCGAGTGCGTCACGATGTCGCAGCCGAACTCGATGGGGCGGCACAGTACCGGCGTGGGGAACGTGTTGTCGATCACCAGCGGCACGCCGTGCGCGTGGGCGATGCCCGCCAGGCGCTCTATGTCGCACACGTTGAGCGCGGGGTTGGCCACGGTCTCGCCAAAGAGCAGCCGCGTGCGCCCGTCAAACAGCGCGTCGATCTGCGCGTCGGTGGCCTCGGGGCCGAAAAAGCGCGCCTGTATGCCCAGCCGCCGGAGCGTGAAGGCAAACAGGTTGATCGTGCCGCCGTAGATGGCCGAGCAGCAGACGATGTTGTCCCCCGCCGAGGCGATGTTGAGCACCGCCAGCAGGTTCGCCGCCTGCCCCGAGGAGGTGAGCATCGCGCCCACGCCGCCCTCGAGCGCGGCGATCTTGTTTTCCACCATCTCCACAGTGGGGTTGGAGATGCGCGTGTACATGTGGCCGGGCACGGACAGGTCAAACAGCTTTCCCAGGTGCTCGGCGGAATCGTATTTATAGGTAGTGCTCTGGTAGATGGGCAGTATGCGCGGCTGGCCGTTTTCCGGATGGTAGCCCTCCTGCACGCACTGTGTCTCGATGTGCATGAATATACGCCTCCCGTATAAAGATCAAAAGCGATTCTCGCGGCGGAGGCGGCGCTCAGAGCGGTGAAACGCGAAACGCATGGTCGGCCTCCCAGACAATATACAGCAATATTTTAGCGCACGCGCGGGAGTATGTCAACGCCTGCGCGGCGCGCAAAACCGAAGAATTTCCGCGCAAACCCGCTCAAAACGGAGGCGGCGCGCGCATACAGTAGTCGCATATGCACAGGGGGAGGGACGCGCCGTGAAAGGACGCATATGCGCGCTGCTGGCGCTTTTTCTGCTGCTGCCCGGATGTGGGGGAGGCGCGTCGGAGCCGATGCGCGTGCAGGCGGGCGGCGCGGCGCTGATCGACATGGCCTCCGGGCGGCTGCTGTTCGGGCAGGACGAGGACCGCATGCTGCCCATGGCCTCCACCACCAAGGTCATGACCGCGCTGCTGGCGCTGGAGGCGTGCGCGCTGGACGAGGTAGTCGTCGCCTCGGAGCGCGCAAGCGGCGTGCCCGGCACCTCCATCTACCTGGGCGTGGGCGAGGAACTGACCATGGAGCAGATGCTCTACGGGCTTTTGCTGCGCAGCGGCAACGACGCGGCCGTGGCCATTGCCGAGCATGTGGCGGGCGACGCGGAGACGTTCGCGGGCATGATGAACGTGCGCGCCGTGCGCCTCGGCGTGGACGCGCACTTTGAAAACCCGCACGGCCTGGACGCGGACGGCCACGCGGCCAGCGCGCTCGCGCTCGCGCGCATATACCGCGAGGCCATGCGCAGCGAGGACTTCCGGCGCATCACCGGCACGGCCGAGGCGGTCATACCGTGGGCGGGCAACGACTTTCAGCGCGTGCTGACCAACAAAAACAGGCTGCTTTCCACCTATTCGGGCGCGACCGGCGGCAAGACGGGCTACACCTCGCGCGCCGGGCGCTGCCTGGTATTCAGCGCGCAGCGCGACGGCCTGGAGCTCGCCGGCGCGGTGCTCTCCTGTCCGGACTGGTTCGGCGAGGCCGGGCGCCTGCTCGATTACGGCTTTGCCAATTACCGGCTGGAGGCGCCGCTTGCCGAGGGGCAGACCGCCTGCCGGACCGCCGTGTGGGACGGCATGGAGCAGACCGTGGAGGCCGTGGCCGCGCAGGGGCTGTCCGCCGCCGTGGGCGCGGGGGAGAGCTGGCGCGTGGAGTACGATTTCGGCGCGGGCGTTCACGCGCCCGTGGCGCAGGGCGAGGTCATCGGAACGGCGCGGCTGTACATAGAGGACGAGGAGGTCGCGCAGGCGCCGCTGGTGGCCGCGCGGGCCGTGGAGAGGCGCACGCTTCTTCGCGCGCTTCTTCACGCGCTGGGCTTCTGGTCGCCGTGGGACGGCGCGTGAGCGGATGCGGGTAAAGATTTGCGCCTAGGGCCCGAATTTGAATAAAATTAACCTGTTCAAGACAATTCACCGACAACCTTCCAACGTTCCCGTGCTATCCTTTGGGCCGTGGCAGAGAGAAAGAAAAGCCAACAGCCAACAAAGAAAGGTTTGGTGAATGGAAATGAAGAAGCTGTTTTCGATCATCCTGGCGCTGGCGCTGATTTGCGCGGCCGCGTTCGCGGCGGAAGGCCCCATCACCGTCATCTCCCGTGAGGACGGCTCCGGCACGCGCGGCGCGTTCGTCGAGCTGACCGGCGTCGAGCAGGACGATGTGGACATGACCACACTGGACGCGGTCATCACCAACTCCACCGCCGTCATGCTCACCTCCGTGGCCGGCGACCCCGCCGCCATCGGCTACGTCTCCATGGGCTCCCTGAATGAGACCGTCAAGGCCGTGTCCGTCGATGGCAACCCCGCCACCGTCGAGGCCATCAAGGAAGGCACCTACACGCTCGCCCGTCCGTTCGTGGTGACCACCTACGGCGAGGTCGGCGAGATCGCGCAGGACCTGCTCACCTACATCATGTCCGCCGAAGGCCAGGCCGTCATCAATGAGAACGGCTACATCGCCGTGGACGACGCGGCCGCTTCCTACACCGCCGCGGGCCTGTCCGGTGAGATCACCGTGGGCGGCTCCTCCTCCGTGACCCCCGTCATGGAGAAGCTCGCCGAGGCTTACATGGCCCTCAACCCCGACGTGACCGTGGTCGTGCAGCAGTCTGACTCCACCACCGGCGTCACCGGCACCATCGAGGGCACCGTGGACATGGGCATGGCCTCCCGCAACCTGAAGGACTCTGAGGTCGAGCAGGGCGTCGTGGGCACCACCATCGCCATGGACGGCATCGCCGTGATCGTCAACCTCGAAAACGACGTTGCGGACCTGACCACCGAGCAGATCATGAACATCTACACCGGCGCTGTGACCGACTGGAGCGAGCTCGCGTAAGCGAGATCCCCACACAGACGCACAGACGCCAAACACGGCGCGGGGCGGTTTTCCGCCCCGCGCAAGGAGCATGTATATGAGCAAAAAACCCCGTGAAACGGATGCCGTCGGCGGCCTGAAGGGCTTCTTCTTCCGGCGGCGCGAGGGCCTGATGCGCGGCGTGTTCGCCGTGGCGGCCTGCGTGTCGATCCTCTGCGTCGTTCTGATCTGCGTGTTTCTGTTCGCCAATGCCATACCGGCCATCCGCGAGATCGGCCTGTTCAACTTCGTAAGCGGCACCACCTGGCGGCCCGGCAACGACATCTACGGCATCCTGCCGATGATCCTGGGCTCCATCTACGTCACCGCCGGGGCGCTGGTGGTGGGCGTGCCCATCGCGCTTCTGACCTCCATCTTCATGGCGCGCTTCTGCCCCAAGCGCATCCTCCGGCCGCTGACGGCGGCGGTGAACCTGCTGGCGGGCATCCCCAGCGTGGTCTACGGCTTCTTCGGCCTTACGGTGCTGGTGCCGCTGGTGCGCGAGCATCTGGGCGGCAACGGAAATTCCATGCTCACCGCCTCTTTGCTGCTGGGCATGATGATTTTGCCCACCATCATCGGCGTGGCGCTCTCCTCCATCCGCGCGGTGCCGGAATCCTACTACGAGGGAAGCCTCGCCCTCGGCGCCAGCCACGAGCGCAGCGTGTTCTTCGTGGTGTTCCCGGCGGCCAAGTCCGGCGTCATGGCCGGCGTGATCCTGGGCGTCGGCCGCGCCATCGGCGAGACCATGGCCGTGATCATGGTGGCGGGCAACCAGCCGCGCATGCCCAAGGGCCTTCTGGAGGGCGTGCGCACGCTCACGACCAACATCGTCATGGAGATGAGCTACGCCACGGGCCTGCACCGCGAGGCGCTGATCGCCACCGCGGCGGTATTGTTCGTGTTCATACTCATCATCAACTTCACCTTCTCCATGCTCAAGAGGAGGTCGGAAACATGAGCGAAAGAGCCATCCGTCCCCGCAGGCGGCGCGACCCGCTCTCGGTCTTTCTGCGCGTCATCGTCTGGCTGGCGGCCATCATCACGGTGGGCGTGTTCGCCTCGCTGGTGGGCTATATACTCATCAAGGGCGTGCCTAACCTCTCGCCCGAGCTGTTTGCGCTCAAGTACACCTCGGACAACTGCTCCATGCTCCCGGCGATCTTCAACACCATCTTCATGACGCTTCTGTCGCTGCTGGTGGCCGCGCCGCTGGGCATCTTCTCGGCCATCTACCTGACTGAGTACGCAAAGCGCGGCAACAAGCTGGTCAAGGTGGTGCGCCTGACGGCGGAGACGCTCTCGGGCATCCCCTCGATCGTCTACGGCCTGTTCGGCTACCTGTTTTTCCTGGTGCAGCTTCAGTGGGGCTACTCGCTGCTGGCGGGCGCGATGACGCTTGCGATCATGATCCTGCCGCTGATCATGCGCACCACGGAGGAGGCCATGCTCTCCGTGCCGGACGGCTACCGCGAGGGCAGCTTCGCGCTGGGCGCGGGGCGGCTTCGCACGATCTTCCGCATCGTGCTTCCCACGGCCGTTCCCGGCATACTCGCGGGCATAATCCTCGCCACCGGCCGCATCGTCGGCGAGACGGCGGCGCTGATCTACACCGCGGGCACCTACGCGCAGACCGCGGACAGCCTGTTTTCGCCGGTGCGCACGCTGTCGGTACACATGTATGTGCTCTCCAGCGAGGGCCTGCACATCGACCAGGCGTACGCCACCGCGGCGGTGCTGCTCATCGTCGTGGTCGGCATCAACGCGCTCTCGGCGGCGGTTGCCAGGAGCATCACAAAGAGGAGAGGCTAGCATGCTCAAGTTTGACATAAAAGATCTGAACCTGCACTACGGCTCCTTTCACGCGCTCAAGGACGTGAGCCTCGGCGTGGAGCCCAACGCCATCACCGCGCTGATCGGCCCCTCCGGCTGCGGCAAGTCCACGCTGCTTAAGACGCTCAACCGCATGAACGACCTGATCGAGGGCATCAAGATCGAGGGCTCCATCAAGCTCGACGGCGAGGAGATCTACGGCGGCATGGACGTAAACCTTCTGCGCAAGCGCGTGGGCATGGTGTTCCAGAAGCCGAACCCGTTCCCCATGAGCGTGTACGACAACATCGCCTTCGGCCCGCGCACCCACGGCATACACGCCCGCGCGCGGCTGAACGACATCGTGGAAAAATCCCTGCGCGGCGCGGCCATCTGGGATGAGGTAAAGGACCGCCTGAAAAAGAGCGCGCTGGGCCTCTCCGGCGGCCAGCAGCAGCGGCTGTGCATCGCCCGCGCGTTGGCGGTGGAGCCGGAGGTGCTTTTGATGGACGAGCCCACCTCGGCGCTCGACCCCATCTCCACCTCGAAGATCGAGGAGCTTGCATTGGAGCTCAAGGACAAGTATACTATTGTCATCGTCACCCACAACATGCAGCAGGCGGTGCGCATCTCCGACCGCACGGCGTTTTTCCTGCTGGGCGAGGCCGTGGAGGTCGGAGACACGCAGACGCTGTTTTCCTCGCCGCGCGACAAGCGCACCGAGGACTATATCACAGGGAGGTTCGGATAAATGCGCAGCCGCTTTGACGAACAGCTCACACGGCTCAACGCCGAGATCATCGACATGGGCATGCTCATCGAGCACGCCATCGAGGAGAGCGTGCAGGCGCTGTTTACGCGCGACGTCGCGCGCGCCCGCAAGGTGGCCGACCTCGACCGCGAGGTGGACCAGAAGGAGCGCGAGGTGGAAAACCAGTGCCTGAAGCTGCTTTTGCAGCAGCAGCCCGTGGCAAAGGACTTGCGCCTGATCTCCGCGGCGCTGAAGATGATCACGGACATGGAGCGCATCGGCGATCAGGCCGCGGACGTGGCCGAGATCGTCACCATGCTCGAGGGCGGACACGAGGGAGAGTTCCCGCAGTTCCGGGAGATGGCGGGCGAGGCGATCAAGATGGTGCGCGGCGCGGTGGACGCCTTCGTGCGGCGCGATCTGTCGCTGGCCGAGTGGGTCGTGGAGAACGACGATAAGGTAGACGAGCTCTTCGTCGCCGCCAAGGACGGCCTGATCGACCTTCTCCGGCGCGACGCGAACGCGGGCGTGCTCGCGCTCGACCTTCTGATGATCGCCAAGTACATGGAGCGCATCGGCGACCACGCGGTCAACATCGCCGAGTGGGTGATCTTCGCCATCACGGGCGTCCACAAGGAGAGCTGAGGGGAAAATCGACGATTCGACCCGCCCGGCGGGGAGAGGGGTTTGCATGATCTACTACGTCGAGGACAACGAGGGCATCCGCAACCTCGTCACCTACACGCTGAACATGACCGGCTTCGAGGCCGAGGGCTTTGCCGAGGGCGCGTCGTTCTTTGCGGCGATGGAGCGGGCGCTTCCGGAGCTGATCCTGCTGGATGTGATGCTCCCGGGCGAGGACGGCGTCACCATACTGGCAAGGCTCCGGCGCGACGCGCGCTTCAGCGCCATTCCCGTGATCATGATCACGGCCCGCGGCGAGGAGGCCGACCGCGTGGAGGGCCTGGAGGCGGGCGCGGACGACTATGTGACCAAGCCCTTCGGCATGATGGAGCTCATCGCGCGCGTCAAGGCGGTGCTCAGGCGCTGCTCGCGGCGCGAGAAGGGCGCGCTGATTTTGGGCGGCATCAGCCTCGACCGCGAAAAGCACACCGTCGAGGCCAACGGCAGGGAAGTGGTGCTCACCTTTCGGGAGTTCGAGCTGTTGCGCTTCCTGATGGAGAACCCGGAGCGCGCCTTCGACCGCGATAAGCTGCTGGACGAGGTCTGGGGACCGGAGTACGAGGGCGGGCCGCGCACGGTGGACATGCATGTGCAGACCATCCGCAAAAAGCTCGGCGCGTGCGCTTCGCAGATCGAGACCATCTACGGCCTCGGCTATAAGATTGGAGAGGGTGACAATGCGCAGTAGGATATGGCGCTCGATGGCGCTGACCACGCTGCTGGCGGTGGCGGTGTTCGCCGTGCTGTCCATGGCGGCGCTCTACCGCTTCTTCACCGCGCAGACAGAGGGCGCGCTGGACGACGAGGCGCGCGTGATCATCGCGGCGCTCGAGGGCGGCGCGGACATCGAGGCGCTCTCGGAGGCCAACCCCGACACGCGCGTGACGCGCGTGGCCGCGGACGGCGCGGTCCTCTACGACAGCCAGGCCGACGCCGGCCAGATGGAGAACCACCTGGAGCGCCCGGAGATCGCCGAGGCGCTCGAGAGCGGCATCGGCGGCAGCGTGCGCTACTCCGACACGCTGGGCGAGGCCACCATCTACCGCGCGCTGCGCATGCAGGACGGCTCTGTGCTGCGCATCTCCGGCACGCAAAAGAGCGTCCTGGGCCTGATCGGGCAGCTCGCGCCGATCTTCGCGCTGCTGCTGATACTGACGGTGGCGCTCTCCTGGCTGGCCTCGCGCACGGCTACGCGGCGCATCATCGAGCCGATGAACGCGCTGGATCTGGAGCACCCCCTGGACAACGACGTCTACGAGGAGCTCTCCCCGCTGCTCACGCGCATGCACGAGCAGAAGACGCGCATCGCGGGCTACGTCGAGGCGCTCAACGCGCAGCGCACGGAGTTCGCCGCCGTCACGCGCAACATGGCCGAGGCGCTGGTGCTGATCAACGCGCGCGGCGAGGTGCTGTTTGTCAACCGCGCAGCGCAGAAGCTGCTGGGCGCCTCGCGCGAGGCGTGCGAGGGCAAGTACCTGCTCGCGCTCAACCGCAATTACAACCTCGGCGCCGCCATGGAGGCCGCGCTGCGCGGCGAAAACGCGCAGCAGGAGATGGAGCTGGGCGCGCGGCACTACCGCTGCGTGGCGAGCCCCGTGCTCGACGGCGAGCGCGTGACCGGCGCGGTGCTGCTCATCCCCGACGTGACCGACAGCTTCCAGGCCGAAAAGGCGCGGCGCGAGTTCACCGCCAACGTCTCCCACGAGCTCAAAACGCCGCTCACCTCCATCCTCGGCTACGCCGAGATCATGCAAAACGGCGTGGCCGGCGAGGACAGGCTGCGCCAGTTCGCGGGGCTGATCCACACAGAGGCCACGCGGCTGATACAGCTCGTAGAGGACATACTCAAGCTCTCCCGGCTGGACGAGAACCGCCTGCCGGACGACCGCCGCCGCGTGTCGCTGCGCGGCCTGTGCGAGGACGCGGCAAGGCGCCTTGCGCCGGAGGCGGAAAAGCGCGGCGTGCATATCCAGGTGCAGGGCGAGGAGTGCGCCATGGAGGGCTCGCCCTCCATGCTGGGCGAGCTTGTGTACAACCTCGTGGACAACGCCGTTAAGTACAACCGCGAGGGCGGCAGCGTGAAGCTGCTTCTGGAGGCCGCGCCCGGGGGCGGCTGCGCGCTGAGCGTGACCGACACCGGCGCGGGCATCGCCCCGGACGACCAGCCGCATGTGTTCGAGCGGTTCTACCGCGGCGACAAGAGCCGCTCCGCCGAGGGCGGCACGGGGCTGGGGCTGTCCATCGTCAAGCATGTGGCGCTGGCGCACGGCGCGCGCGTGTCGCTTGAGAGCGAGCCGGGAAAGGGCACATGCATCCGCGTGGAGTTCCCCGCGCAGGCCGTCGGCCGCGCATAGGGCCTATTGACAAACCCATCGCGTCCGGGTATACTCAAGGCAGCAAAATACGCTGTCAGGAGGATGCCCGGATGCTTGATTTTATGTACTACAACCCTGCGCGCATCGCGTTTGGCCGGCAGGCAGTGGAAAAGACCGGCGAGCTGTGCGCGCGCTACGGCAGGAAGGCGCTTTTGCACTTCGGCGGAGGCTCCATCTACAAAAACGGCGTCTACGAGCGCGTGACCGCCTCTTTGAAGGCGGCGGGCGTTGCGTGGGTGGAGCTGGGCGGGGTCAAGCCCAACCCGCGCGTGTCGCTGGTGCGCGAGGGCGTCGAGCTGTGCAGGCGCGAGGGCGTGGAGGTCATACTCGCCGTGGGCGGCGGCTCGGTCATCGACTCGGCCAAGGCCATCGCCGTGGGCGTGCCCTACGCGGGCGACGTGTGGGACTTCTACTACGACGGAACCATCCCGCCCGCCGCGGCGCTGCCCGTGGGCGTGGTGCTCACCATCCCCGCTGCGGGCTCGGAGAGCTCCAACGGCTCGGTCATCACCAATGAAGACGGCTGGTACAAGCGCGACCTGGGCAGTGAGCTGATCATCCCCAAGTTCGCGGTGATGAACCCCGAGTTCACCTTCTCCCTGCCCCCGTATCAAACCGCCTGCGGCGCCAGCGACATACTCGCGCACATGTTCGAGCGCTACTTTACGCAGGTCGCGCACACCGACCTGACCGACCGCATGCTCGAGGCCGCGATGAAGACGCTTCTGATTCACGCGCCCATCGCCATGCAACAGCCGGAGAATTACGACGCGCGCGCCGAGATCATGTGGACCGGCACGCTCGCGCACAACAGCCTGCTCGACACCGGCCGCATCGGCGACTGGGCCAGCCACAACCTCGAGCACGAGCTGAGCGGCATCTACGACATCGCGCACGGCGCGGGCCTGTCGATCATCTTCCCGGCGTGGATGCGCTACTGCCACAAGGCCGGACCCGCGCGCTTTGTGCAGCTCGCCCGCCGCGTGTTTGGCGTCGACCTCGCCGAGGGCGACGACGAGGCCGTCATTCAGGAGATGATTTGCCGCCTGGAGGCGTGGTACAAGCGCCTGGGCCTGCCCACGCGCCTGCACGAGGCGGGCATCGGCGAGGACCGGCTCGAGGAAATGGCGCACAAGCTCTTTGTCGGCCGCCCGGAGCAGGGCCACTTCATGCGCCTGAACGAGGAGGACGCCCTCAACATCTACAGGCTGGCGCGCTGAGCGCCTGTCGGCAGGGTCCCGGCTTTTTCGCTGGGGCCTCTTTTTCGCTTGAAGGGAGGCGAGGCGGCGTGCGCAGTCTCCGCTGGTTCGCGGCGCTTGTGGCGCTGTGCGCGCTGTCCATGGGGGCGGCGCTGGGCGAGGAGGTCGCCACGCGCGACTTTTTCGCAATGGACACCTACATGACCTTCGCCGCCTATGGCGACGCGGCGGGGTCCGCGCTCGCCGAGGCCGAGGCGCGCGTTCTCGCGCTGGAGGCGGCGTGGTCGGTCACCGACCCGGACAGCCGCATCTACGCGCTCAACCACGCGCAGGGCCGGAGCGTGGACGTGGACGCGGACACGCTGGCCATCCTGCGCTTCTGTCTGGAGATGGCCGAGCGCACAGGCGGCCTGCTCGACCCCACCATCTACCCCGTGCTCGCCGCGTGGGGCTTTACCACCGGCGAATACCGCGTGCCCGCGCAGGCCGAGATCGACGCGCTGCTTGGGTACGTCGGCTACGCGCAGCTCGAGCTGTCCGAGACCTCGGCGCGGCTCCCCGCGGGCGCGCAGCTCGACCTGGGCGCGGTGGGCAAGGGCTGGGCCGGGGACGAGGCCGCGGAGGTCCTGCGCGACCGCGGCGTGACCAGCGCGCTTCTGAGCTTGGGCGGCAACGTGCAGGCCGTGGGCGCGAAGCCGGACGGCTCCCCGTGGCGCGTGGGCGTGCTCCTGCCCGGCGAGGCGACGCACTTCTGCGTGCTCGAGATACGCGACTGCGCGGTGGTCACCTCGGGCAACGACCAGCGCTACTTCACAGGCGAGGACGGCACGGTCTACGGCCACATACTCGACCCGCGCACGGGCTATCCCGCGCGCAGCGGGCTGGCCTGCGCCACGGTGGTGGGCGCGGAGGGAGAGCTGTGCGACGCGCTGTCCACGGCGCTGTTCATCATGGGCGCGGAGGCGGCCGCCGGGCACTGGCGCGCGCACGGCGATTTTGAGATGGTGCTGCTCAGCGAGGCGGGGGAGGTGTACGTCACCGAAGGGCTGGAGTCCGCCTTCTCCCTCGCGCCGGGCTGCGAGCAGATGCCCGTGACGGTGATCCGGCGATGAGGCCGTTTCGCGCGGGGCCGTGGATCGCGCTGTGCGCGTTCGTGTTCGTCGCCTCGCTCGCCGTCTGCCTGTGGCTGTCCGCGGGCGAGACGGGCGAGCAGGTGGAGATACTGCTCGACGGCCGGCTCGTCCGCCGCGTGCGCCTTTCGCAGGACGATGTGATCCTGGTCGAGGGCGAGGACGGCTACAACCGCGTGGTCGTCTCCGGCGGTCAGGTGTATGTCGAGGCGGCGGACTGCCCGGACCAGACCTGCGTGCGCATGGGGCCGCTGCGCTCGCGCGCGCTGCCCATCGTGTGCCTGCCGCACGGCCTGGTCGTGCGCTTTGCGCAGGACGCGGCCGCGCCCTCGGACGATCTGGACGCGCTGACCTACTGAACGCGCCGCACCGGCGGAAAGGAGGGCGCGATGAACGCGCGCAAACTCACGCATCTCTCGCTTCTGACGTGCGTGGCGCTGATACTGTTCGCGGTGGAGGCGCGCCTTCCCGACCCCGTCCCGATCCCCGGGGTCAAGCTGGGGCTTGCCAACATCGTCACCGTCTACGCGGTCTACCGCTTCCGCGCGGGCGAGGCGGCCATGGTGCTGCTGGCGCGCATACTGCTGGGCGGCATCTTCGCGGGCCGCGCCATCGCGCTTGTGTACAGCCTCGCGGGCGGCGCCGCGTGCCTGTGCGGCATGCTCGCGCTCCGGCGCGCGATCCCGGAGCGGTTTTTGTGGATCAGCAGCGTGCTGGGCGCGGCGCTGCACAACCTGGGCCAGATGGCCGCCGCGGTTGCGATCACCGCGACGCCCGCGGTGCTGGTCTACCTGCCCTTCCTGCTCGCCTCCGGCTGCGTGGCGGGCGCGTTCACCGGCGCGTGCGCGTGCATGGCGATGCGGCTGGGCAAAAAGTGGAACCTGTAAACTGCAAAGCGGGCGGAGGGACACGTCCCTCCGCCCGCCGCCGATCGTGCGTTTCACCTTATATCCTTCCCCGTGTATCTCACACAGGCGATCATGACTGCGCCAACGCCCATGACTGCGCCAACGGCGATCATTCCGCCGTCCAATCCGCCATGGAACACGATGTCGGCGCCCTCACAATACCCGAACGGGGTCATGTACTTCAAAAACGCGGCGACGTCGGCAATGTTCGCGATCAGGTTCAGAAAATACATCATTGCGGCGATGCCGAGCCCTGCGCCCGCGCCGCCTTTGCGAAGGAACGCCGAAACGCCAAAGCATATCCCCGCCAGCTCCATCTGAAGCAGGTAGTAGGCCAGATGCAACAGATGAAGCTCCTTCCATGGAATCGCCTCGCCAATGGCGGCGATGGAACCGACGGAAACGGCATAGACGATGACGTTCATCGCCGTGATCTGGATCAGCACGGCGAGCAGCTTTTCCGCAAGGAGCCTTTTGCGGCCGACGGGATGCGTCAACAGAAAATCCGCGGTCCCGTCCCTTTCCTCCTTGCTGAGGATCCCCGCCGCGCAAAGAGAAGCATAAAACGCACCGCCGAGGCCCAGAATGTTGCCGCACTCAACAGCGTAAAACCCCACGAGCGTTCCAAAGTCCAGGCGATCCATGCCGAACGCCTCGGAAAAGGAGCCCATGGAGGCAAATACGGCGCTGATGCCGTCCATCTGCCCCTTCATTTCCGGGAACAGAAAGATGCAGACGGCAAAGAGAGACCCAATCGAAGATGTCCATATCCAAAACGAGCTTTTCCCCTGCCGCAGTTCATGTTTTACAAGCGTCATACCGCATTGCCGTCCTTTTCATAATAATGCAGGAACACCTCTTCAAGCTCCGGCTCCGTGATGGTAAGGTCATCCACCCGTCCGGCCGCCAGCGTGCGCAGCAGGGGCTCCATCTCGCCGCTGTAAAGGAAGCGGACCGCGCTTGCGGAGACCTTCATGTCCCGAACGCCGTCCAGATGCTCCAGATTGACGGCGCCGTGGACGGCAACGCGCTTTGTACTCGCCTTTGAGAGGGTGTCCACGCTGTTGCACGCGATGATTCTGCCGTCGCGGATGATCGCCGCGCGGGTGCAGTTGCGCTGGACTTCCGAGAGGACATGGCTGGAGAGGAGAATGGTCGCGCCCTCCCTGTTCCTCTCCCGCAACAGATCAAAAAACTCCTTCTGCATCAGCGGGTCCAACCCGCTGGTCGCCTCATCCAGCATCAGAAGTTTCGGCCTGTGCTGCAGGGCGCAGACGATGGCGACCTTCTTTCGGTTGCCGAAGGACAGCTCATCCACCTTTCGGGAGGGGTCAAGCTGCAAACGCTCGCAGAGCGATTTCGCCTCGGCGCGGCAATCCCGCTTTCGCAAATCGGCGGATAGCTTCAATACGTCCCGCACACTCATTCCATGGTAAAACAGCGCCTCCGAGGGAAGATAGCCGACGTCCTGCAAGATCGCTTCCCGCTCCCTGGACACATCCCTCCCCAATATCGTTGCGCTGCCGGAGGTGGGGGAGATCAGCCCGAGCAGCGTCCGAAGGGTCGTGGATTTTCCAGCGCCGTTTGGCCCGATGAAGCCAAAGAACTCGCCCTGGAACACCGTCAGGTCGAGGTCAAGAATTCCCCTTGCCCTGCCGTAGTACTTCGTGAGCTTTGTCGCCTGGATGATCTGCATGCCCTGTCATTCCCTCCGAAGATAGATGCTCTTCCAGAAATTCATCAGCTTTGAAAAGTCCCTTTCTATCTGGTCCACGTCCACACTTCCCCGCTGAACCATCTCCCAGAGATAGCCCTCCGATGCCCAGTACATTTCACGGTACATCATCGAAATATCCAGTCCGGGGACAAACTGCTCCGGGTCCATATTCAGCAGTGTCCTATCCGCCTTCAGATGAAAGTACTTGCGGTAGCTCTTCTGAACGGTGGGGGAAATGTCCGCGTCCTTTTCGTAAAAAGCCCTGATGGCGAAGTTTGCCATGTGGGGATAGAGGCGCATGATTTCCATTTTCGCCCGCATCCCCCTTTCCATGCTCTCAAACAGGTCCTTCTGTCCGTAGCAGCCGTAGTTTGTCAGATACTCGATGGTCGTCTCCGCGCATTTGTCCCACAGGAACATGTACAGCTCCTTTTTGTTGTGAAAGTAATGAAAGAGCAGGGACTTGCTGATACCGGCAGCGTCCGCGATCTCGCTCATGGGGCTGTTTTTATAGGAGTTTTGGGAAAACACACGATAGCCTGCGTTTATGATGGCCTGCTGCTTTTCCGCGGGCAGTGAAAAGAACCTCTCGTTCATGGCGCAACCTCCGTTGACCAAATCGGTCAATACCATTTTAATCCCATTGACCGATCTTGAGAAGACGCCTGCAAAAATTCTGCCGGGCATGTCCTCCCCTGATTTCGCAGAAAAAAGGGGCGCCGGGGAGAGGAACCTTCCCCTTCCCGGCGTCCCTTTTTCAACGCCGCTCCCGGAGCCTCCACATCCGGGAGGCCCTACAGCACGCCCTCGATCAGCAGCATGTACAGCGGGATCGCCACCAGCGACAGAAGCGTCGTCAGCGCCGTGCCGCCCACGGCGTATTCCTCGTCCGAGCCGGTCGAGGCGGCCACCAGCGCGGTCTGCGTCATCACCGGCATGCCCGCCTGCACAAGCATCGCGTCGCGCATCAGCCCCTCGATGCCAAACAACAGCGCGCACAAAAGCCACATGCCGGGGCAGACGACGAACCGCCCGATCGTGGCGGCGAGATAGCCCCGCTCCCAGCGGAACGTGCGCATGCGCACCATGCGCGCCATCACCGCGCCGGTGAACAGAAGCGAGAGCGGCGTGACCAGATTGCCCAGATACCCGCAGGCGTCCATGAGAAAGTCCGGCGGCGAAAAGCGCAGCAGCACCAGCCCGGCGCAGATCAGGAACACCACGAGCGGCATCGGCGGAAGCTGCCGCCTGCCCCCGCCGTTGGCCGCGCCGCCCCACCGGCGCATCAAGGGGTAGCCCAGCCCCCAGAACAGGGACGTGTTGGCGATGTAGTACAGAAGCGTATAGGGGAGCACGTCGTCCCCAAACAGCGCCTTGGACACGGGCACGCCGATGAACACGCTGTTGGAGAAGGAGAGCATCACCACAAACACGCCCATGCGCCTTCCGGGCAGGCGCAAAAGCCTTCCCAGCGCCAGCGCGGGCGCCATCGTAAGCAGTATGGACAAAAGCGCCGCCGCCAGCGCGGGCGCGCTCTCCAGCAGCGATTCGCGCGTGTACTGCCCCAGCAGGTTGTTTGCGATCATGCACGGCAGCGCCACGCGGACCACCAGCGTCGAAAGCAGCGGCAGGTGCTCGTCGCGCAAAATGCCCGCGGCGTAGATCGCCGCGCCCACGCCCGCCATGAGCAGTATGCACGCCACGGCGGAGAATGCGTTCTGCATCGCGCTCACGCCTCCGCCTCCCCGCCCAGCATCAGCGCGCGGTTGACCGCGGCCAGCACGCCCCGGATGGAGGCGATGGACACGTTGGAGTGTATGCCCACGCCGAACACATGCCGCCCCTCGTGCTCGAGCTCTATGTAGGCGCACGCCTTCGCGTCCGAGCCGGAGGATATGGCGTGCTCGTGATAGCTGACGAAGCGGAAGCCCTCGATGTGCGCCTCGCGCATGGCAGAGAAGAACGCGTCGATGGGGCCGTTGCCCTCGCCGGTGAGCGCGTGCTCCTCGTCGTGATAGCGGATCACGCCGGTGAACTTGACCTGCGAATGCCCCTCGCCGCCGATCTCGGTGATGGTGTGGCGAATGAGCGAGTAGGGCCGGTTGACGGACACGAATTCCCGCAGAAACAGGTGCAGAAGCCGCTCCGGCGGAAGCTCCGCGCCGTCGCTCACGGCCTCCTTCTTCACCAGCGCGCCCAGCTCCGGGTGCATGGCCTTGGGCAGGTTGTAGCCAAAGCGCGTCTGCAATACATAGGCCGCGCCGCCCTTGCCGCTCTGGGAGTTGATGCGTATGATCGGCTCGTAGCTGCGCCCGATGTCCTTGGGGTCGATGATCAGGTAGGGCACCTGCCAGGGCTGGTTCGGGTGCTCCGCGCGATAGGCGAAGCCCTTGCGTATCGCGTCCTGATGCGAGCCGGAAAACGCCGTGAACACCAGGTCACCCGCGTAGGGCGAGCGGTCCGGCACATGCATGCGCGTGCAGCGCTCGTACACCTGCCGTATGCGCATCAGGTGCTTGAAGTTCAGCCCCGGGCGGACGCCCAGCGCCGCCATGTTCAGCCCCAGGGTCACCAGGTCCACGTTGCCGGTGCGCTCGCCGTTGCCGAACAGCGTGCCTTCCACGCGCTCGGCCCCGGCCAGCAGCGCCAGTTCCGCTTCGGCGATGCCCGTGCCGCGGTCGTTGTGCGGATGCACGGAGAGTATGACGCTTTCCCGCTCCGGCAGAAAGCGATGCACATACTCGATGCGGTCGGCGAACTCGTTGGGCGTGGTTTTCTGCACCGTGGAGGGCAGGTTGAGAATGAGCTTTTTTTCCGGCGTGGCCCCGAAATGCTCCACCACGGAGGTGAGCACCAC
>DXVG01000050.1 GCA_019409045.1 Clostridiales bacterium
GTTTGAGGCCGTGGGCGACGCGGTCGAGCCCGCCGTGGCAAGGCCTCTGGACGCGCAGCGCGCGCAAAGCCAGATCGCGCGCACGGGCGGCACGCCCTACCGCTTCGGGCAGATCGAGCTGGAGGCGGACGAGCGCGCGTTTGTCACCGCCGCGCAGCTCAACGCGCTGCGCCGCGACGCGCTGGACGGCCTGACGCGCCTGCGCACCGCGCCGAAGCCCGCGCCCGCGCCCGTAGAGGCGCCTACGGAGCCGGAGGCGCGGCCGGAGGCGGAGCGCGTGCGCCTGATCGCGCGCGCCGCGGAGGCGGACGTGCTCCTGCGCGCGCTCGAGGCGGGCGCGGACGAGGCCGCGCTGGAGATGTGCGATCTGCGGCGCGGCGCGCTGGACGCGTTCGCGCGCGCGATGGGGGAGCGGGCGTTCGCGCTGGCGCTCCCGGCGGTCGCCGACGCGGACGTGCTCGGCGGCGTGCGCGCGTGGGCGTGGGACAACCGGCGCAGACTCACGGCGGTGTACGCCTCCAACGTCGCGCATCTTGCGCTGGACTGGCCGGTCGAGGTGCGGGGCGATTTTGCGCTGAACCTGACCAACGCGCGCGCCGTGTGCGAGGCCGCGCTCGCGCGCTACATGCCGTCGCTCGAGCTGACCGCGCGGCAGGCGGCGCAGCTGCCCGGCGAAAAGGAGCTGCTCATCTGGGGGCGTGCGCCGCTGATGCGCCTTCGCCACTGCCCGCTGCGGGCGGCCTGGGCGCTGCCGGGCGCGCACGCGGCCTGCAGGCGGTGCGACCGCTCCGAGCGATGAGATCGCTCCGAGCGGTGCGACCGCCCCGAGCGATGCGACCGCCCCGCGCTGCGCGACCGCTCCGCAGACCGCGGCGCGCCCGCGCGGCTGGAGGGCCTCGCGCTCGTGGACCGCATGGGCGCGGCGTTCCCGCTGCGGCGCGTCGCCTCGGACGCGGGCTGCGTGGTGGAGGTATTAAACAGCGTGCCGCACTGGCTGCTGCCCCGGCGCGACCGACTGTGCGCGGCCTCGGGCTGGGTGCTGCTCCTGCGCGCGGACGAGCCGGTGGAGGCCGTCGTGCGCGCCTGCCGCGCGGCGCTGGACGGCGCGCAGATCGACCTTTCGGCGCTTGAGGGCGCGCAGACGACGTCCGGACACTGCTTCCGGGGAGTGGAATAGAGATGCAGGAGAGAAATCTGCGGGTGCTGGAGTACCCGAAAATCCTGGAGATGCTTGCGAAGCTGACCATCACCGAGCCCGGCCGCGCGGCCGCGCTGGCGCTGCGCCCGTCCGGCGACGCGCAGCAGGTGCGCCGCCTGCAGCGCGAGACCGAGGAGGCGCTCTCGGCCTACGCCTATCACGGCGGCTCGCCCATGGCGTACTTTGCCGACGTATCGGAGTACTTGCAGCTTGCGAAGGTGGGCTCCACGCTTTCGATGAAGGCGCTTTTGTCCGTGGCGGAGAACCTGCGCGCGGCGCGCACCGTGCGCGCGGCGCTGGTCGGCGACCGCGAGGACACGCGCACGCTCTCGGCCATCGCCTCGGAGCTTGCCACCAACCGCGCCCTGGAGGAGGAGATATTCAACGCCATACTCTCCGAGGACGAGATGGCCGACCGCGCCAGCCCCGAGCTGTACGAGATCCGCCGCCACATGCGCGCGCTCAACGACCGCGTGCGCGAGCGGCTCAACGCCATCATACGCTCCAGCGCCATGCAGAAGTATTTGCAGGATGCGATCATCACCATGCGCAACGGCCGCTACGTCATCCCCGTGCGCGCCGACAGCCGCCAGTTCGTGCCGGGGCTTGTACACGACCAGTCCGGCAGCGGCTCCACGCTGTTTGTCGAGCCCGCGGCGGTGGTGGAGATCGGCAACGACCTGAAGCAGTGGGCGCTCAAGGAGCAGCGGGAGATCGACCGCATACTCGGCGAGTTTACCGACCGCGTCGCGCCGGACGCGGAGCTGTACAGGCACAACATTCAGGTGCTGGCGCGGCTGGAGGTCATCTTCGCCCGCGCCGCGCTCGCCCGCGAGATGCGCGCCGCGCCGCCGAAGATCAACGAGGAGGGCCGCGTCAACCTCATGCGCGCCCGGCACCCGCTCATCGACCCGGAAAAGGTGGTGCCCTCCACGCTGTGGCTGGGCGAGGAGTTTACCACGCTGGTCATCACCGGCCCGAACACCGGCGGCAAGACCGTGACGCTCAAGACCGTGGGGCTTCTGTCCCTGATGGCGCAGTCGGGCATGCAGATCCCCGCGGCTTACGGAAGCGAGCTGCCGGTGTTTGACGAGGTGTTCGCCGACATCGGCGACGAGCAGTCCATCGAGCAGTCGCTCTCCACGTTCTCCTCGCACATGACCAACATCGTGCGCATACTGCAAGGCGTGACGCCGCGCTCGCTGGCGCTGTTTGACGAGCTGGGCGCGGGCACGGACCCCACCGAGGGCGCGGCGCTTGCCATGTCCATCCTGGAGCATCTGCTCTCCCAAAAGGTCGCCACGCTCGCCACCACGCACTACAGCGAGCTCAAGGCGTTCGCGCTGTCCACGCCGGGCGTGGAGAACGCGTCGGTGGAGTTCAATGTGGAGACGCTGCGGCCCACCTACAGGCTGTCCATCGGCGTGCCGGGCAAGTCCAATGCGTTTGAGATCTCGCGCAGGCTGGGGCTGCCGGACTTTCTGATCCAGGACGCCTCCAGCCGCCTCACGCGCGACCAGATACGCTTTGAGGACGTCATCGCGGGCGCGGAGTACCACCGCCAGATCGCCGAAAAGGAGCGCAAGCTCGCCGAGGAGGCCCACGCCCAGACGCAGAAGCTGCGCGACGAGGCCGAAAAGCTCCAGCGCCAGATGGAGGCGCGGCGCGAGGGCGAGCTTCGCAAGGCGCGCGAGGAGGCGCGGCGCATCGTGCAGAAGGCGCAGCGCGAGTCCGAACAGGTCATTCAGGAGCTCAAGCGCAAGAGCGCCGCCGCGGTCAAGGAGCACGAGCTGCACAACCTGCGCGCCCAGCTTCAGGCCGTGGCCGACGAAAACGCGGAGGCCATCCGCCCCGCGCGCGCGGACGAGGGCGAGGCGCCCTCCCAGCTCAAGCCGGGCGACGCGGTGCTGCTTGTCAACCTCAACGCGCGCGGCGAGGCGCTCACCGCGCCGGACGCGAAGGGCGAGCTGACCGTGCAGGCGGGCGCCCTCAAACTCAAGGTGAACCTGCGCGACGTGCGCCGCGTCGAGCCGGAAAAGCCGAAAAAGCAGCCCCGGGCGGCGGCGAGCGCGTCCATTTCGCCGCGCGCGGTGGAAACCGAGTGCGACGTGCGCGGCATGACGCTGGAGGAGGCGCTGCTGGCGGTGGACATGTTCCTGGACGGCGCGACGCTCAACCGCCTGAAGACGGTCTACGTCATCCACGGCAAGGGCACGGGCGTTCTGCGCGCGGGCATACAAAAGCACCTGAAAAAGCACCCCTCGGTCAGCGAGTTCCGGCTCGGGCGCTACGGCGAGGGCGAGGACGGCGTGACCGTGGTCACGCTCAAATAGGCAGAAACGGCAAAATTGTAAACTTGCGTTCATCTCCGGTTCATACCATCGCGCTATACTGGAGGCGTAAACGGCACGACCGCGCCCAGGAGAAGGAGGAGCAGCCATGAAGACAAGGATTATGGTCGTGGACGACGATCCCAACATCCGCCAGCTTGTGAGCCTGTATCTGGAGAAGGAGGGCTTTGAGGTCACCGCCGCCGAGCGCGGCGACGAGGCGATCAAGGCCTTCCGCGCCGCGCCGCCGAACCTGATGCTGCTCGACATCATGCTTCCGGGCATGGACGGCTGGCAGGTCTGTCGCGAGGTGCGCAAGATATCGAACATACCCATCATCATGCTCACCGCCAAGGATGAGACGTTTGACAAGGTGCTGGGGCTGGAGCTGGGCGCGGACGATTACATCGTCAAGCCCTTCGACATGAAGGAGCTGGTGGCGCGCATCAAGGCGGTCATCCGCCGCTTCCAGGCCGCCGACACGCCGGAGAAGGAGCTGGTGTTCCCGGGCCTGACGGTCAACATCAGCCAGTATACCGTCACCTACATGGGAAAGCCGCTGGACATGCCCCCGCGCGAGATCGAGCTTTTGTACTTCCTCGCCAGCCACCCGGGCATGGTCTTTACGCGCGAGCAGCTGCTCGAGCAGGTGTGGGGCTACGATTACTTCGGCGATTCGCGCACGGTGGACGTACACGTCAAGCGCCTGCGCGAAAAGCTCTCCGGCGGCGAGGAGCTGGGCTGGCAGATCAAGACCGTGTGGGGCGTGGGCTACAAGTTCGAGGTGAAGTAGCGTGCAGGGCAGTTTTTCCGAGGGCGAGGGCCGGCGGCTGAGCGGCGCGCAGGGCCGCCACGGCGTGCGCGGAGGCATCTTTCTGCGCACGTTTCTCGCCTTTTTGGCGCTGACGCTGGTCACGGTGCTTGTGTTTACCTTCACGCTGGCGGCTACGCTGCAATCCCAGCGGCAGAGCGCCTACGAGGAGGAGGTGCGCGCCCAGGCGCGCGAGGTGGCCGGCTACATGGCGCACCTCAACCAGATACAGTTCGTCTTTGAGAGCAGCACCATGCGCTATGTGCTCTACTCCAAGATGCAGACCATCCACGACCGCTACAACGCCGACATCTGGATCGTCAGCTACGAATCCGGCCAGCTGCGCTATCAGTACCTGGACAGCGGCGGCAACATCGTCGACCCCAAGTACATCGCCAGCGAGGCGGTGATCGAGCAGATCGCCCAAATCTACCAGGGCAACGAGATTCGCGCGCAGGGCCTGCTTCCGGAGCTGGGCGAGGACATCGTCACCATCGGCGTGCCCTGGACCTACAGCGACGGCCATGTGGTCGGCGCGGTGCTCCTGCACATATCGGTGGAGGACTTGCGCGTGCACTTCGGCGACATGCTGCCCACGCTTCTGCCCGCGGGGCTGGTGGTGCTGCTTTTGGGCGTGGCGCTCTCCTTCGTGCTCGCCCGCAGCCAGACCCGGCCGCTCAAGGAGCTGACCTACGCCGTGCGCGAGTTTTCCAAGGGCAACCTCGACCGCCGCGTGGAGCTGCGCTGCGGCGGGGAGCTGCGCGCGCTGGGCGAGGAGATCAACAAGATGGCCTTTGAGCTGTCCAATCTGGAAAACAGCCGCAAGAGCTTCGTGGCCAACGTCTCCCACGAGCTGCGCTCGCCGCTGACCAGCATCCGCGGCTATGTGCAGGCGCTGCGCGACGGCACATTCCCCGAGGAGGAGCGCGAAAAGTACATGGACGTGGTGCTGGACGAGACCGGGCGGCTCACCGCGCTTGTGCGCGACCTTCTGGACCTCTCCCGCATCGAGAGCGGCAACTTCCCCCTGAACATGGAGTGCATCGACCTGTGCGAGCAGATGCGCCGCGCGCTGCTCAGCTTTGAACAGCGCATCGACCAGAAGCATGTAGAGGTGGAGGCCGAGCTTCCCGACGAGCCCTGCCGCGTCCAGGCCGACCCCGACCGCATCCGGCAGGTCATCGGCAACCTCATCGACAACGCGCTCAAGTTCCTGCCCGAGGGCGGAACGCTCGGTGTGGGCGTGGGCGTCGCGGGCAGGCGCGTGTACGCCTATGTGGAGGACAACGGCCCCGGCATCTCCGCGGAGGACTTGCCCTTCATCTTCGACCGCTTCTACAAGGCGGACAAGGCGCACACCTCCGGCATGGGCACGGGGCTGGGGCTTTCGATCGTCAAGCGCATCATCGAGCAGCACGCGGGCGAGATCACCGTCTCCTCCGAGCCGGGGAACACGGTGTTCCGCTTCGAGCTGGCCGCGGCGGAGGAAAAAAAGCCCACGCCCTGACAAACGTTCACACTTTGTTCATGCGAAATCGGCAAGTTTCGGTTATACTGATTGCAGACCAAGAGGAGATGCGTTCAGGACGCGCGCGGCCGCGAAAATTTTTCCACCGCCGTGGCAAACATTCACAGTTTGTTCACGCGATCCGCGAAACGATCGTTTATACTGGTCACAGACCAAACAGAGAGGTGGCATTGTTCATGAAACGCAGTGTATCGCTTAGAAGGATCAGCCTGCTGCTGGCCGTGGCGCTTTGCCTGGGCCTGGTCGGCGGAAGCATACTCACCAGAAAGACGGACGCGGTCGCCGAGGGCGAGACCGGCTACGAGGCGATCTACTCCTCGGACAACCCGGTTCCCGAGATCGCCGCGAACGTGCGGCCGTCGGTGGTGCAGGTCATCACCAGCGCCGTCACCTGGGATGCGCGCTCGCGCGAGACCTACACCTCGGAGATCGGCTACGGCTCCGGTACCTACATCCTGAAGGATGATGAGGGCGATGGCGGCTACATCCTGACCAACAACCACGTCGTAGACGAGGGCGAGACTTACCAGATCCAGTGGCTGGACGGCACCATCATGGATGCCGAGCTCGTCGGCGCGGACGAGGGCACCGACATCGCCGTGCTCCGCTTTGACGAGGCCGCGCCTGCGGACGCCACGCCCGTGCCCATGGGCGATTCCGATGAATTGCAGATCGGCGAGCTCGCCATCGTCATCGGCAACCCAGGTAGCGGCGACGAGGTGCTCTTCGGCACCGTCACCACCGGCATCATCTCCGGCCTTGAGCGCGAGGGCGTGACCGCGCAGGGCAGCTTCACCCGCCCAGTCTCCACCATTCAGGTGGACGCGGCCATCAACACCGGCAACTCCGGCGGCGCGCTGCTCAACGCGCAGGGCGAGCTGGTGGGCATTCCCACCATCAAGATGACCGCCAGCTACTCGACCATCTATGAGGGCCTGGGCTTCTGCATACCGATTAACACCGCCAAGGACATCGTCGATCAGCTCATCGAGCACGGCGAGGTTGTCCGGCCGAGGCTGGGCGTGACCGTCACCACCGTGGACGGCCCGGACGAGCCCATGCGCAACTACGCTCCGGCGGGCGTGCAGGTCGTGTCCGTGGAGGAGGGCAGCCCCGCTGAGGAGGCCGGACTGCAGGTCAACGACATCATCACCGCCATCGACGGAACGCGCGTCTACTCCAACGATGAGCTCATCGCCGAGATCGACAAGCACGCCGAGGGCGATACGGTGGAGCTGAGCGTCTGCCGCTACTACAGCGAGAGCGGGACCCCGCTCGCGCAGTACGAGGAGCTGACCGTAACGGTCGAACTCAAGATCATCGACTGATCATCGACTGACAATTCTTCCCAGCGCCCGGCCATGTGGCCGGGCGCTTCAGACTGTCAAAAAAGTTCCGCAGAACTGCCTGTTCAATCAAAACTGGCGGCATGTACGTCAGTTTTGGCATTTTTTGGGAGCAAACGCTTGCGTTTGCGGAGAAAAATGCATACCCTCCCCGATCGCCGCCCGGAAAATCGTGAGATTTTCAGGCGATCGGCCCCTTCCCGTCGAAAAACAGGGTTTTTCGACGGCCTGAGCGCCCGGCCATGTGGCCGGGCGCTCAATTTTGCCCGCGGCGACTTGCGGCGCGGACGCGCGTGTGGTATAATCATGCACAGTTTGAAAAAGGGAGGCGCACGCATGTCGGTCGAGCGCGTAAGGCAGTATCTGCAAAAATGGGGCCTGGACGGCCGCGTCCGGGAATTTGACGTATCCAGCGCCACCGTGGAGCTGGCCGCGCAGGCGGTGGGCGTGGAGGCCGCGCGCATCGCCAAGACGCTCTCCTTCGCCCTGGACGGCGGCTGCGTGCTGGTGGTCGCCGCGGGCGACGCCAAGGTGGACAACCACAAGTACAAGCAGACCTTTCACACCAAGGCGAAGATGCTCTCCCGCGACGAGGCGCTCGCCATGACAGGCCACGCGGTCGGCGGCGTGTGCCCGTTCGCGCTGCCGGAGGGCGTGCGCGTGTGCCTGGACGCCTCGCTTCGCCGCTTTGACACCGTCTTTCCCGCCGCGGGCAGCGCCAGCAGCGCCGTGGAGCTCACCTGCGAGGAGCTGGAGGCGGCCACCGGCGGGGAATGGGTGGACGTGTGCAAGCTGCCGCTAGATTAGCAGGTTCATCAGCACCACCAGCACCGCGCCCGGAAGCCCCAGAAAGCCCACGGCCAGCGCCGTGAAGGGATTGACTTCCACATGCAGGCCGAAGAAGGAGCCAAGGCCGTTCACCACAAGCAGCGCCACCGCGCCCAGCACGCCGCCGGCTGCCAGCCGCCACAAAAAGCGCATCGGCACCAGCAGTAGATACCCCACCAGGCACATCAGCCCCAGCCCGATGGCAAAGGCGGCCACCATCTCCCACGGGATACGCATACTCTTCACCTCCGCCGCGGCGCAGAAACAAGCGCCCCCGCACAGTGCCATACTATGCGGGGGCGCTTCGCGTTCAGAACGGCTCAGCTGCGCTCCATGGCCGCCTCGCCCGCGCCTGCCGTCAGCGCCTTCCAGCGGCGCTTGAGCCGCAGCATGACCACCGCCGAGAGCGCGCCCGCGAGCAGCGAGGTCCCCGCGAAGTTCAGCCACAGGCCGGTCAGCCCCAGCGGCCAGAGCGCGGCCACCAGCAGGACCGGGAAAAGCAGCGCCGTGGACACGGAGATCAGCGTCGCCGCGCCGGAGCGCTCGATGGCCATCATGAAGCTCTGCGTGGCGAACGAGAACCAGCGCGTCAGATACGTCAGGCTGAACAGCCGCAGGGCAAAGGCGGTGTCGGAAATCACGTCCGCGCCCACATCCTGCATAAACACGCCCGCGATCGGCTCGGGGAAGAGGTAGATCGCCAGCGCCGAGAGCAGCGAGATCACCGCCGCGGCGCTGAAGCAGTACTTTTCGATGGCCTTCACGCGGCCAAACGCGCCCGCGCCCCAGTTGTAGCCCACGGCGGGCTGCAGGGAATCGCACATGCCGTACAGAAGCGGCTGTATTAGGCCCTCGACGTACATAAGCACACCGTAGATCGACACCGCGATCTCCCCGCCCAGCCGCACCAGCAGCACGTTCATCAAAATCGAGGTGATCCTGCCCGCGATGTTGTTCAGGAAGTTCGGCGCGCCGCTCACGACGATCTTTTTGAGCATCTCCCGACTGAGGCGCGGGCGGCGGAACCTGAGCAGCATCTTTCCGCGGAAAAACGGCACATAGGCGACCACGGCGGTGATCGCCATGCCCAGGCAGGTGCCCAGCGCCGCCCCGGCGATGCCCCAGTCAAACACCAGCAGAAACAGCGCCTCCAGCCCCACGCTCAGGGCGGACATGAAGATGTTGAGCCACATGCTGCCGCGCGTCTTTCCGCAGATGCGCAGAAAGTTGTCCACGGCAAATACGATGGTCGTCACCGGCGAGCAGAGGCCGTACACGCGCAGGTACGTCGCCGCCAGCTCAGCAAATTCGCCCTGCGCGCCCATGGCGGCGATGAGCAGCGGCGCGGCCAGATAGATGCCCGCGCCCACCACCACGCCGCAGC
>DXVG01000051.1 GCA_019409045.1 Clostridiales bacterium
CGGGCGATCCACAGGCGACGGAAGTCGCGCTTTTTCAGCTTGCGGCCGATATATGCATAGCGGAGCGAACGGCGGACCTGTTCGCTGGCCGCGCGATACTGCTTGCTCTTGGCGCCAAAGTAGCCCTTGGCGAGCCTCATAACTTTGCGACGCTTCTTCAGGGCGTTTACAGCCCGCTTAACTCTAGCCATTGTGGAACTGCCTCCTTACTTATAGGGCATGAGCCGCTTCATGGTCTTGCCTTCGGTGTTGGTCAGGTAAGCCGCCTTGCGCAGGTTGCGGGTGCGCTTTGTGGGCTTCTTGGTCAGTATATGACGCTTGAAGGCCTGCGCGCGCTTTACCTTTCCGGACTTGGTGAGGTCAAAACGCTTGGCTGCGCCCTTGTGGGTCTTTTGCTTGGGCATGGGGGTTCCTCCTCTCGTTTTGTACGCGCGCTAATTCTGTTCGCGCGGTGCGATGAGCATCGTCATGTTGCGACCTTCGATCAAAGGGGCGCGCTCCACGTTTCCGTATTCCTTGATCCGCTCGGCAAACTGCTTCATGACCTCGCGCCCGATCTCCGAGTGGGTGATCTGGCGGCCGCGGAAGCGGATGGTCACCTTGACCTTGTTGCCGTCCTTTAAGAACTTCACGGCGTTTTTGAACTTGACGTCCACGTCGTGATCCTCAATGGTCGCGGACAGGCGCACTTCCTTGATGGTGATGACCTTCTGATTTTTGCGAATTTCGCGCTCGCGCTTGGACTGTTCAAAGCGGTATTTGCCGTAATCCATCAGCTTGCACACGGGCGGGCGCGCCTGCGGCGCGATCTTGACCAAGTCGAGCTGGCGCTCCTCCGCAAGCTGCAGTGCCTGATGCGTGGACATGATGCCGAGCTGCTCGCCATTCTGGTCCACGACTCGAACCTCGCGGTCGCGAATCTCCTCATTAATCATGAGATCGTTGTTGATGGAAACACACCTCCTGTTGACCTTCTGTCGAAAAACGCAACAAAATGAGCGGCGCAAAGCGCCACCCTCACAAGGCCGGTACACATGCGTGACCGGTATATGGTGACCCGCGCTGGCGTGAGCCGCCGGGTGAGAAGTGGTCGCTTCTGCTTTGCCTAAATATTATAGCACGCCGCGCGTTGGTTGGCAAGGGCGCGGCGTGTAAATTTTTCTAAAACGGTAGACTACGCGCTCTTTCGAACCGCCACCTTGTCCGCGATCAGCGCGATGAACTCGCCGTTGGTGGGCTTGTCGTCCGGCGAGAGCACCTTGTAGCCGTACATGCTGTTGACCGCGTCGAGCCGGCCGCGGCTCCAGGCCACGTCGATGGCGTGGCGCATGGCGCGCTCGACCTTGCTGGCGGTGGTGTCGAATTTGCGCGCGATGCCGGGATAGAGCTCCTTGGTGATGCGGTTGATGACGTCCGGCTGTTCGAGCACCATGCGCACGGCCTCCCGCAGGTAGTGGTAGCCCTTGATGTGCGCGGGAATGCCGATGGTGAGGAAGATGTTGGTCACCTGCTCGTCCGCGCCGCGGGCGGCGCTCTCGCGCGGCGCGGGCAACTGGGCGACCGAAGCGTCCTCAAACGAGGAGGCGACCTCGCGGATGCGGCTGGCCAACAGCCGCATGTCGAACGGCTTGACCATGTAATAGCTCGCGCCGAGCTTGACCGCGCGCAGTATGAAATCGTCCCGCGAAAGGCCGGTGAGCACGATCACGCGGGGCCGCTCCTCCCCGGGGAGCTCGGCGAGCTCCTCCAGTATGCGAAAGCCGTCGCGCCGGGGCATGATGATGTCCGTCACCAGTACGTCCGGCCTGTGCGCGCGCACCGCGTCCACGACGCACGCGCCGTCGGAGACCGCCTTGACCAGCTCGATGTCCGGCGTTTCGGCAAAATAGTCCGTCAAAAGGCGGAGAACGTTCAAATTGTCGTCCGCCAGCACCACGCGGATCTTATCCATCGAATCCCGCTTCCCTTCCGGTTGTAAATGTTGGTAATATGTATGCACAACTGGAAGCGGATATGCAAACCATGCGCAAAATCGCCCGATTTTTGCGGCGCATGTTGAAAACAGGCGCCTTGCCGGAAAGGGCGAAAAGGCGCCTATCTGCGCAGGGCGTCGACGAGCTGGCGCACGAGCAGCGCGTGCTCGGGTGAAAGGCCGGATATGTTCATCGTCTGCTCCGGCTCCACGCCGAGCAGATAGTCCGTCGAAACGCCGAAAATCGCGGCGATGCGGATGAGTATGTCGTAGGACGGATAGCGCAGGGACGTCTCATAGGCGCTGATGACGCTCTTGGTCACCCCCAGCCGCTCGGAGAGTTGCGCCTGCGTCCAGCCCTTGCCGGTGCGCGGCGTGCGAAGCCTGTTGCCCAAATCAACCAATTCAAAACACCTCTCTACCATCAGGATACTGATAATCTGATTTTGAATGGTATATAGAATGACTCTCTGCGCCGCGTGAACTGTAAAAACGGGAGGGGGGATGTTATGTTCGGCAAGCCCGATGCGTACGCGCCACGCGCGGAGACGACGGTCGGTTCAGGGCGGGGCGAGGCCGGGCCGCACCCCCTGGGCGTGGAGGCAGAGGCGCTTGGCTGCCTTGTGTCCGACCTGCGCTTCGACGCGCGGCTTCGCGCGCAGGCGCTGTATGACCTGATCGGCTTTGACGAGGGCGCCTACACGCTCAGGCAGTGGACGGACGCGGCAAACTACTTGACCGAAAGCGAGTGCAGCGATAAAAGCGTCGCGCAGGTCAAGCAGCGCATGGCGGCGCGGCTCGCCGCGAGCGTGGAGGATCGCTGGATGTGGAGGGATGCTGGAAAGCGGGCGTAGGTGGCGTCGCGGCCCGACCGCGTCACGCGCGCTCCTTCCAGCGCCGGATGACGCGCAAAAAGTCCTCGCCGTAATTGCGCAGCTTTGCCTCGCCGACGCCGGGAAGACGAAGCAGCGCCTCGGGCGTTTCGGGCATGGCTTCGCACATGGCGCGCAGCGTCTGATCGTTGAAGATCATGTACGCGGGCACGCCGCGCTTTTCCGCGATGCGCATGCGCAGCGCGCGAAGGCGGGCAAACAGCTCCGCGTCCACCGCGCCGCGGGTAGCGGTCGCGCCGCTCGCCGGAGCCGACGGTTCCTGTTCGCGGACGCGCAAAAGCACCCTATCCCCCGAAAGTGCCTCCTGGGCGCGCGGGCCGAGGCGCACCACGGCGTATTTCCCGCCGCTGGAGGCGAGGTAGCCGCGCTCGATGAGCTCGTCGATCACATCCGCGAGCAGCGCGCGCGGCGTTCCGCGCAGCGCGCCGTAGTGCGCGGAGGTGTCAAGGCCCATTGCGAGCAGGCGCTGCTCCCGGCTGCCCAGCAGCACCGAGCAGATCAGCCGCGCGCCGACGCGGCCGTTGATGTCGCGCACGCAGCGAAGCACGGGGAGCGCGAGCTGCGTCGCGTCCGCGCGCTGCGCGGGGCGCAGGCAGTTCCCGCACGCGCCGCAGCTCTCCTGCGCGCTCTCGCCGAAGTAGCGCAGTATGTGCGCGCGCAGGCACTCGTCCGTCTGGCAGTAGGCGGTCATCTGCTCAAGCCGCTCCCAGGCAGCGCGCTTCGCGTCCTCGAGCATGGGGCCGCTCAGGCCGCTCTCCTCCCCCATCTTGTCGATGAAAAACCTCTGTGTGACCACATCCGCCTTGCCAAAGAGCAGCACGCAGTCCGCCGCCTCACCATCGCGTCCGGCGCGGCCCGCCTCCTGATAGTAGCTTTCCAGGTCCTTGGGCATGTTGAAGTGGACCACGAAGCGCACGTCGGACTTGTCGATGCCCATGCCGAACGCATTGGTCGCGACCATGACGCGCGCTCGGTCGTAGGAAAACGCCTCCTGATTCTCGCGGCGCTCGGCGTCGGAGAGGCCCGCGTGATAGCGCGTGGCGGACACGCCCTGCGCGCGCAGAGCGTCGCAGACCTGCTCCACAGCCTTGCGCGTGGCGCAGTAGACGATGCCGCTCTCCCCCTCGTGCTTGCCGAGCACCCGCAGCAGCGCCGCCATGCGCTCGCGCGGGCGCTCCACGAAGAAGCGCAGGTTCGGCCGGTCAAAGCCTGTGACGAGCGTATAGGCGGACCGCAGGCGCAGCAGGCGCGCAATGTCCTCGCGCACGCGGCGCGTGGCCGTGGCGGTGAAGGCGCACAGGCGCGGCCGCCGTGGAAGCGCCGCGATGAACTCGGGGATGTCCAGATAGCTCGGGCGGAAATCCTGCCCCCACTGCGATATGCAGTGCGCCTCGTCCACCGCAACCAGCGAGGGCGGCGTCGCGCGGCACAGCGCGAGAAAGCGCGGGGTGAGCAGGCGCTCCGGCGCGACATAGACGATCTTGTAGCGCCCGGCGGCGATGTTTGCAAGCACAGCGTCCATCTGCCGCTCGGTGAGCGAGCTGTTCAGATACGCGGCGCTCGCGCCCGCCTGCACAAGCGCGGCCACCTGATCCTTCATAAGCGAGATCAGCGGCGAGATCACCAGCGCGTACCCCGGCAGCGCCAGCGCGGGCACCTGATAGCACACGGACTTTCCGGAGCCGGTGGGCATCACGCCCAGCGCGTCGCGGCCGGCGAGGATCGCGTCGATGAGCGGCCGCTGCCCCTCCCGGAAGGCGTCGAAGCCGAACACGCGCTTGAGGACCGACTCGGGCGTCTCGCACTCCGCCTCGCTCGCGCCCGGCGAGGCGTTTCTCTCCGGGGGGAATGCCTCCGGCGGCGCGAGTTCCTCCGGCGGCAAAGGCGCATCCGACGGGAAAAACGCATCCGGCGGGGGCGGCTCCGGAAGCGGTATCTCCTCCTCCGGGATCGGCGCGAAGCGCGGCACGCACTTTCCGTCCATCTCCACGCTCTGCGTCCACGACGACAGGGGCCGCGCCCACACGCCCTCCCCGCCCGGCGTATCCGGGCACGGATACAGCGCGCGATAGATGACGAGCGGCTCGTCCGTCTCCGAGTGCCGGGCGACGCAGAGAAGCTCGTATTCCCCGCCCTTGAAGTGGCGGTATCGACCCTTTTGCGGAAGGTTCATCTCAGGCCTCGACAAAGCGCGCGGCAAACGCCTCGATGCGCTCCGGGTGGACATGCGGCATCTGCGCGCGCTCGCCCTTGGAGGCGCGCATGGCCATGCGCGCGATCAGCTTTTCAAAGCCGCGAAGCCTGTCCATGCGCAGCTCGCCGCCGAAGCACGCGCATTCGACCGCGTGCGCGCGCAGCGCCTGGGGCACGTTGGCCGCAAAGAGCTGCTCGGCCTTTTCCTCGTACGCGGCGCAGATAAACACGCCCAGCCGCTTTTTCATCAGCGCGCTCTGCGCGCCCTCGAGGTACTGACGCGCGTCCACATGCAGAGCGCCCATGCGGATGCTGCCGCCGACGATCACCTGATCGTACCCCGAGGGGTCGGGCTTTTGCGCGCACAGATCCACCAGCGTGGAATCCGGTATCTTTTGGGCGAGCGAGCGGGCGCAGTCCTGCGTCGTGCCCGTCTTGGAGGCATAGAGGATCAGTGTCTTCATCGCGTTCTCCTTTCGCGCATCTCACATGACGCTGAAGAGCATTTCTCCATAGCTGGGATAGGGCCAGACGTCCTTGGCGACGAGCAGCTCGGCCTCGTCGCACAGTGCGCGCAGCGCGTTCATGACGGGAAGCACCTCGCCGTGGTGGCAGCGCGCCGACGCCTCGCCGCCCGCGCAGTCGCGCGCGCGCGCGATGGCCGCCTCGAGCTGCCCGGCGGTCTGGTCGATGCCGTCGGAGAGGGCGCTGAGCTTTTTTGAAAGCCGCTCCTCGCAGGCGCAGGGCAGCTCCGCTTCGCGCTTGCGCAGCAGCGAGCGCACCAGCCGGTCGGTGTAGCCGACCACGGCGGGGAGGATCTCGCGCCGCGCCATGTCCAGCATCGTAAGCGCCTCTATGTGGATGACCTTGGCGTAGTTTTCATACATGATCTCCTTGCGCGAGGCGAGCTCCTCGCCGGTGAACACGCCATGGCGGCGGAACAGCTCCACGTTCTTCTCGTCGGTGAGGTGGGCGACGGCGTCCACGCTGGAGCGGTAGTTGTACAGCCCGCGCCGCTGCGCCTCCTCCACCCATTCGGCGGAGTAGTTGTTGCCGCCGTAGAGTATGCGCGCGTGCTCGCGGAATTCCCGGCGGATGAGCTTTCCGAGGCGCAGCGTGAAGTCGTCCGCCTGCTCGAGCTCGTCCGCGTAGCCGCGCAGCGCATCCGCCACGGCGGTGTTGAGCACGGTGTTCGCGTCGGCGATGGAGAAGCTGGAGCCGAGCATGCGGAACTCGAACTTGTTGCCCGTGAAGGCAAAGGGCGAGGTGCGGTTGCGGTCGGTGGTGTCCTTGCGGAAGCGCGGGATGATGCCCAGCCCCGTCTCCATGTAGGGCCTCTGCGCCTGATAGCTCTCCTTGTGGGTGATGGCCTCGACCACGGCGGTCAGCTCGTCGCCCAGGAACATGGACACGATGGCCGGCGGGGCCTCGCTCGCGCCGAGGCGGTGGTCGTTGCCCGCCGAGGCGGCCGATATGCGCAGAAGGTCCTGATGCTCGTCCACCGCGTGCATCACCGCGGCCAGGAGCAGCAGAAACTGCGCGTTTTCCGCGGGCGATTTGCCCGGGTCGAGCAGGTTCACGCCCGTGTCCGTGGAGATGGACCAGTTGTTGTGCTTGCCGCTGCCGTTCACGCCCGCGAACGGCTTTTCGTGCAGCAGGCACACCAGGCCGTGCTTGACCGCGACCTTCTTGAGCATCTCCATGGTGAGCTGGTTGTGGTCGGTGGCGATGTTGACGTTTGTAAACACGGGAGCCAGCTCATGCTGCGCGGGCGCGGCCTCGTTGTGCTCTGTGCGCGCGAACACGCCCAGCTTCCACAGCTCCTCGTCCAGCTCGCGCATGAAGGCGGATATGCGCGTCTTGAGCGCGCCGAAGTACTGGTCGTCCATCTCCTGCCCCTTGGCCGGGCGCGCGCCAAAGAGCGTGCGGCCCGTGTAGCGCAGGTCGGGGCGGCGGTCGTAGACGGATTTGTCGATGAGGAAGTACTCCTGCTCCGGGCCGACGGTGGCGTACACGCGGCGCACGTCGGTGTGCCCGAACAGCCGCAGTATGCGCAGCGTCTCGCGGTTGAGCGCCTCGGCCGATCGCAGAAGCGGCGTCTTTTTGTCCAGGACGCTTCCGGTGTAGGAGCAGAACGCGGTGGGTATGCACAGCGTGTTTTCCTTGATGAAGGCGTAGCTGGTGGGGTCCCACGCGGTATAGCCGCGCGCCTCGAACGTGGCGCGAAGCCCGCCCGAGGGGAAGGACGAGGCGTCCGGCTCGCCGCGGATGAGCTCCTTGCCGGAGAATTCCATCACGATCTGGCACGGGCCGGTGGGGTTGAGAAACGCATCGTGCTTTTCGGCGGTGACGTCGGTCAGCGGCTGGAACCAGTGGGTGAAGTGCGTCGCGCCCTTGGAGACCGCCCAGTCCTTCATGGCGTTCGCCACCACGTCCGCGATGCCGCGATCCAGCTCGCGCCCTTCGCGGATGGTCATCTGGAGCTTTTCGTAGGTGTCGTGCGGCAAGAGGGAGCGCATGACCCTGTCGCTGAACACCATGGAGCCGAAGATCGCTTCTATATTGCCCATACATGCCTCCACATCGAAAGACTATAAATACTATAATACGGCGCTGAAGATGCAATGTCAACCGCGCGGCGTTTAAATTCAAAAAGTTCGAGGCGCTTGCGCGGCGCGATGCGGATTTTTTCCTCATACTGTAATCTTGCAGAAGTTGACAACATTGTGTTTTTGTGATAGCATGACCGTGTTTGAGATTTGACTGGGCCCGTTCGGGCCGTGGACCTTGAGAAAGAAGGAAGCAACGGCATGGAAGCACTGGCCGCCCCGTGGCTGAAATTTTACGGCGACACGCCGCACACCATCGACTACCCCGACAAGACCATGTATGAGCTCATTGAGGAGGCCGCGCTGCGCCATCCGGACAACGTGGCCTACGAGTTCATGGGAAAAAAGACCGACTATCGCACGTTCCTGACCCGCATACAGGCGACGGCCAAGGCGCTGATGGTCTTTGGCATCCGCAAGGGCGACCGCGTGACCATCGCCATGCCCAACTCCCCGCAGGCGGTGGACCTGTTCTACGCGCTCAACCGCATTGGCGCGATCTCGACGATGATCCACCCGCTCTCCGCGCCGGGCGAGATCGCGTTCTACCTCAACGCCTCGCGCAGCCGCGCGATCCTCACGCTGGACCAGTTCTACCCCAAGGTCGCGGAGATACTTCCCGCGCTGGATCACCCGGTAAAGGTGCTCATCGCGCGCATCCGCGACGAGCTCAAGGCGCCGATGCGCTACGCCTTTATGATGACCAAGGGCCGCAAATTGCCCAAGCTGCCCAAGTCGGACAAGTACACCTTCTGGAACGACTTTATGGAGGCGGGCGCCTCCGCCGACCCGCAGCTTCCCCCCATCGATGGCAAGGCGGACGAGGGCGCGTCCATCCTCTATTCCGGCGGCACCACCGGGACCACCAAGGGCATCCTCCTCTCCAACCGCAACTTCAACGCGCTGGCGTTGCAGACCGCGGCGATGAGCGGCTGCAAGGAGGAATTGCACACGATGAAGATGCTGTCTGTCATGCCCATGTTCCACGGCTTCGGCCTGGGCGTCGGCATACACACGGCGCTGGTGGCGAGCGCGACGTGCATACTCGTCCCGCAGTTCACCATCAATACATACGCAAAGCTGCTCAAGAAGAAAAAGCCCAACCTCATCCCGGGCGTGCCCACGCTGTTTGAGGCGCTGCTTCGCGCCGAGAAGCTCGAAAACGCGAACCTGAGCTTCCTGCGCGGCGTGTTCTCCGGCGGCGACTCGCTCTCCATCGAGCTGAAAAACAAGGTGGACAAGTTCCTCAAGGAGCACAACTCCCCGGTGCCCATCCGCGAGGGCTACGGCACCACCGAGTGCGTCACCGCGAGCTGCCTGACGCCCATCGGCTACTACCGCGAGGGCTCCATCGGCGTGCCGTTCCCGGACACGTTCTACAAGATCGTCAAGCCCGGCACCACCGACGAGGTGCCCTACGGCGAGGAGGGCGAGATCGTGCTCAGCGGCCCGACGGTCATGCTCGGCTATGTGGACAACCCCGAGGAGACCGCCATGACGCTGCGCGAGCACGCCGACGGCCACACCTGGCTGCACACGGGCGATCTGGGCGTGATGGACGCGGACGGCTTTGTCTACTTCCGCCAGCGCATCAAGCGCATGATCGTCACCTCCGGCTACAACGT
>DXVG01000052.1 GCA_019409045.1 Clostridiales bacterium
GTCGCCGGTCAAAAGCGCCACGGGCACGCCGTAATAGCCCGCGGTGTAGGCGTTGAGCAGAAATTCGCTGCACAAAACGCCGTTGAGCGTCACATGGTCGTTTTTGAGGTTCATGGTGTGGCTGAGGGGGTTGCCGGGGCAGCCCGCCCAGGCGTGGTAGCCGGTGAAGAACACGGCGTCGAACTTCTCCTGATCGAGCCCCGTCATCATCGAGAGCGGGTCGCCCGACCACGCGCGGTGGATGCGCGCGCCGCGGGGCAGCGCGGCGGGGTCGATGTTGCGGGCGGAATCGTGCGCGTCCTTGACCAGCACGCCCTCCGCGCCGGCGGCGAGCGCGCCGCGGCAGGCGGCGGCCACCTCGCGGCTCATCTGCTTCTGGTAGGGGGCGTAGTCCATGGGCGTGGCGCGCTCGGTCTCCGCCCAGGCGGCGATGCCGCAAGTGCCCTCCATATCGGCGCTTAAGAATACTTTCATGGTGCTTCGTCCTTTCAAAGGTCAAAAATAGCTGCCCACGGCGCTGAGCTTCTCGGCCAGGTCGGCGCGGAAGTCCGCCGCGTCGGGGTCGAGGCTGTTGATGGTGAAGCCGTCGTCCCCGGCCCTGCCGGTGGAGTGGCAGTAGCGGCCCTCGCCCAGATACACGGCCACGTGGCCGGGGAAGAACAGAAGGTCGCCCTTGCGCATGCGCTCGCGTGGGATTTCGTGGATGGGAAAGCCCTCGACGATGTCCGCGTCGCGGTAGATGCAGATGCCGCACAGCATGTAGGCCATGGAGGCGAGCCCGGAGCAGTCGATGCCCATGGGCGACTTGCCGCCCCAGCGGTAGTGCGCGCCCTGATAGAGCATGGCCGCCTCGGCGATGGCGCGGCGAAGCCCCGCCTCGTCCGCGCAGCAGGGGGCGGTGAAGTGCTCCGCGAGCACGGACGCCTGCGCGTAGCCCACGCGCCCGTCGGCGAGCATGACCTCCCGCCAGCCGCCCTCCGCCTCCCCCACCGCGGCCAGCAGGCCGCCGCGGGTCAGGCTCACGAGCGCGCAGCCCTGCACCTTGGGCTGGGAGAGCACGTCCAGGCAGTTTTTATTGCGCACCACGCACTTGGGAAGCGCCTCCCAGGCGTTTGCGCGCACATCGTCCATGAGCAGCTGTTCCACGGGCGCGTAGCCCTCGTAGCGGTAGTGCGTGCGCACCCTGGCCCAGCCGGGGGCGGCCTCCTTGAGGATTTCCACCACCATGCCGTAGAGAACCTCGTCCGCCAGCGGGCTCTCCCATTTCGGCTCCGACTTCAGCGGGCAGACGGCGGTATTGACGATCGCTTTCACGCGCGTTTCTCCTTCATATAGTCGTACACGAGGCGCGATACGCGGCCGATGAGCCGCGCCTGCTCGCTCTGTCCGTCCAGAGACGGGCCGTCCCAAGTAAACACGCCGAGGAAGTAGGGGCGCTGTTTGAGGTGGAACACGCCCGCGTCGTGCGTCAGGTGGTCCAGCCCGCCGGGCTTGTGCCACACCGTCACCGCGTCGGGGATGTATCGCTGCAATTCGTCAAACGAGCGCACGCGGGAGAGGAAGTCCGCCGCCACGGCGCGCAGCTGCGCGTTGAGTATCTCTCCGCGGTAGAGCATCTCGTAGAGGCGGAACTGGTCGAGGGGCGATGTGTAGTTGTTGCGCCCCTCCTGCACTGCCGTCCAGTCGAGCATCTTGCGCCGGCAGAGCGTGTTTTCAAGCCCCATGCGCGCGCAGTACGCGTTGATGCGCGCATATCCCAGCGTGGAGATAATGCAGTTGGTGGCGGTGTTGTCGCTTAGGACGATCATCCAGTAGAGCATCTCGTGCAGGGAGCAGCCGTCCTGCCGATACTCCGGCTCGAACACGCGCGTGTCCTCGCGGAAGTCCTCTGCGGAAATGGAGACGGGCATGTCCAGCGACAGCCGCCCGGCCATGACCTCCTCCAGCGCGCAGTACAGGATCGCCACCTTGATCGTCGAGGCGGACACCACCCGCGTATCCGCGCGGATGGAGGCTGCGACCTCACCCGTGGTCAGGTCCACGGCGTGCAGCGCGCTCTTTGCCGGAAAACCGTCCAGGACGCGCAAAAGGCGCGCCTGCAAGGCGTCGTCCATGGCCGTTACGCCTCCCCGACGCACAGCGTGCCCGCCGAGGCGTCCAGCGTGCAGACGCGGCCCAGCGGCAGCGGCAGCGTGGGCAGGCAGTGGCCGCAGGCAAAGCCGCTTATGCAGGGCTTGCCCGCCGGAACCACGAGCTGGCGGAGTATCTCGGGGATCTCCAGCGTGCAATCGGGGTTTTCAGGCGTGCAGTCCGTCCACGCGCCGAGCACGATGCCCGCGCAGTCGTCAAACTTGCCCGCGTTGCGAAGCTGCGTGAGCATGCCGTCGAGCCGGTAGGTGTGCTCGCCGATGTCCTCGAGAAAGAGTATCTTCCCGCGCGCGTCCAGCTCCCAGGGCGTGCCCAGCGACGCGGCCAGCAGCGACAGGTTGCCGCCGCACAGCCGCCCGGTGGCCGCGCCGGGCACGAGCGTCTCGACCTGCGCGCCCTCGGGAGCCGCCAGCGCGCCCGACAGATCGCCAAACAGCGCCCTTTTCAGCCATTCGAGCGTGAAGGCGTCGGCGTTCGGCTCGGTGGAGGGCATGACGGTGTGGAAGCTTTCCATGCCGCACTTCTGGTTGAGGAATGTGTGTATGGCGGTCACGTCCGAATAGCCGCCGAACCACTTGGGATGGCGGCGGATGGCGGCCGCGTCCAGCAGCGGCAGTATGCGATGCGCGCCGTAGCCGCCGCGGATGCACCACACGCCGTCGATGGCGGGGTTGGCAAAGGCGTGGTTGACGTCCTGCGCGCGCTGCGCGTCGCTGGCGGCGAGGTAGCCGTCCCGCCCGGAAAAGCGGCAGGAGGGGTAGAACACGGGCGTGAGCCCGAGCGCGCAGACGAATTCGTCCGCCTGCGCGAGGCGGTCCTCCGGCACGGCGGAGGAGGGGGCGACCAGCGCCACGCGGGCGCCCGGGAACAGGGGGGCGGGTCGATTCATGGAAACAGCACCTCGATCGCGTCAGGCCGTGTAAAGGCCCGTGTAATTTGAAAGCTCCTCCTCGCCTGCGAACACGAAGTGGCCCGGATAGGCCTCGCGCCACGCGGGCGCATCGCCCGCGCCGTAGCGGTGGCAGGAAGGATCGTACACCAGCAGCTTCTTGTTTCGCTCGGCCACGGGGTCGGGCTGCGGGATGGCGGAGAGCAGCGCGCGCGTGTAGGGGTGCAGCGCGCGGGCGAACAGCTCCTCGCTCTGGGCAAGCTCCACGATCCTGCCCTTGTGGATGACGGCGATGCGGTCGCAGATGAAGCGCACCACCGACAGGTCGTGGGCGATGAACAGATACGTCAGCCCCCGCGCCTTCTGAAGCTCGGAGAGCAGGTTCAGCACCTGCGCGCGGATGGACACGTCCAGCGCCGAGATCGGCTCGTCGGCGATGATGAAGTCCGGCTCCATCACCAGCGCGCGGGCGATGCCGATGCGCTGGCGCTGCCCGCCGGAGAACTCGTGCGGGAAGCGGCTGGCAAACTCGGGAAGCAGGCCCACGGCCCGCAGCGCCGCCTCCACGCGCGCCTCGCGCTCCTCTTTGGTCAGGTGGAAGCCGTTGGAGTACAGGCCCTCGGACACGATGTAGTCCACCTTGGCGCGCTCGTTGAGCGAGGCCATGGGGTCCTGAAAGATCATCTGTATGCGGCGGGTGACCTCGTGGTCCAGCTCGCGGGAGATGCGGCCGTTGATCTGGCGGCCGTCAAAGGTCACCGTACCGCCCGCGGTGGGATGGATGCGTATGATGGCGCGGCCGATGGTGGTCTTGCCCGAGCCGGACTCGCCCACCAGCCCGAACGTCTCGCCCCGGAAGATGTGGAAGGAGACGCCGTCCACTGCGGTAAAGGGATGCCGCCGGGAGCCGAAGCGCACGGTCAGGTTTTCGACCTCAAGCAGCTTTGCCTGCGTATCCGCCATGGCGCTTACTCACTCCCTTCCCGGCGCGCGCGTATGCGCGGCCTTTCGATCTTGGGCGCGCGCGGGTCCAGCAGCCATGTGCGCGCCTTGTGGGTGGGCGATACATCGAAAAAGGGCGGCTCCTGCAGAAAGTCTATCTTCAGCGCCTGCGGGTTGCGCGGCGCGAAGGCGTCGCCCCGAATCTCGTGGAACAGGTTCGGGGGCGTTCCGCGGATGGAGAACAGCGGCTCGCCCTTCACGCCCAGCTGCGGAAGCGAGGACAAAAGCGCCCAGGTGTAGGGATGGCGCGGGTCGTAGAACACTTCCTCGCAGGCGCCGATCTCCACGATGCTGCCCGCGTACATGACCGCGATGCGGTCGGCCACGTTGGCCACCACGCCCAGGTCGTGGGTGATGTAGATGGTGGTCAGGTGGTACTTTTTCTGCATTTCCTTGATGAGCTCGAGTATCTGCGCCTGTATGGTCACGTCCAGCGCCGTGGTCGGCTCGTCGCAGATGAGTATCTTCGGCCGGCACGCTATGGCGATGGCGATGACCACCCGCTGACGCATGCCGCCGGAGAACTCGTGCGGGTACTGGCGGTAGCGGCGCTCAGGCTCGTCGATGCCCACGTCTTTGAGCACCTCCAGCACGGCGCGCTTTGCCTCGGCCCCGCGCAGCCCCTGATGCAGCTTCACGGCCTCCTCGATCTGCTTTCCGATGGTCTTGAGGGGGTTTAGCGAGGTCATGGGGTCCTGCAGCACCATAGCGATCTCGTGGCCGCGTATCTTCAGCCACTCCTTGTCGGTGCGGTACTTGCTTATGTCCGCATCCTGATAGAGTATCTCGCCGCCGGAGATAAAGCCGTTGGCGTCCAGAAGCCCCATGAAGGTCTTGACAAACACGCTCTTGCCCGAGCCGGACTCGCCCACGATGGCGAGGCTCTCGCCCTGATACACGTCCAGCGAGGCGCCGCGCACGGCGTGCAGCGTCTGCCCGCGAAGCGTGAACTTCACGTTCAGGTCGCGCACGGAGAGGATGACGTTGTTCTCCATACACTCTGCCTCCTTACTTGACGTGGTTCTTGGGGTCGGCGGCGTCGGCAAAGGCGTTGCCGATGACGTAGAACGAAATGGTGATCAGCGCCAGCACCGCCACCGGGAAGTAGAGCTGATAGCGCAGGAAGGGGATGGTCATAAGCTCGCGCCCCGCGTCGATGAGGTTGCCAAGCGAGGGCGTATCCAGCGGAAGCCCGATGCCGATGTAGGTGACGAACACCTCGTTGCCGATGGCCGAGGGGATGGACAGCGCCATGCGCATGGTGATGACAGACACCAGGTACGGCAGCAGGTTCTTAAACACGATGCGCAGCGTCGGCGTGCCCAGACAGCGCGAGGCGAGGTTGTAATCCCGGTCGCGGATGATGATGATCTGGTTGCGGACAAAGCGCGCCATGCTCAGCCAGCCGGTCAGGCACAGGGCGAAGATGATGGTGTCCACGCCCGGGTTGAGTATGTAGGAGATCAGGATCAGGAGCAGCGTCTGCGGTATGTTGTCGCACACGTTGTAAAGCTCGGTGAAGAAAAAGTCCAGCTTGCGCACATAGCCCCACAGAACGCCCATGAGGATGCCCAGCACGGCCTCCACGCAGGCGACGGTAAAGCCGATGAACAGGGAGGTGCGCGTGCCCGACCAGATGCGCGCCCAGATGTCCTGCCCGATGTTGTTGGTGCCGAAGATGAAGCCCTGCTCGCCGGGGGCGAGGTTGGAGAGCGTGCGGCCGTTTTCGCCGTAGTGGATGGTCAGCGGGTCGCGCTGGTTCGGAAGCAGCGGCTGGATGAACGTAAACGCCAGCGTCAGCACCATGACGATGAGGAAGAACACGGCCACGCGGTTTTTGAAGAACACCCGCAGCGTCGCCCGCCAGTAGGAGTAGTTGGAGTAGCCGCCGCGCTCGGCCTCGGAGGCGTCAAAGTCGGCGAAGGAGAAAAGCTCCGCGTCGGTCAGCTCCGCGGCCTGCGCCTGCGCGGCAGGGGCGGCCGTCGCGGGGGCCTCCTGAGCGTCCATGCGCTGCCTGAGCTGCTGGTTGAGGGACTCGGCGAGCTGCTCGGTCTTGTGATCTCGATAGCGTTTCATCAGCGCGAGCCCTCCTTCCGGGTGAAACTGATGCGGGGATCGAGTATGGCCATGAGGATGTCGCCAAAGAGCAGGCCGAGGATGGAAATGGCCGCGTAGATCAAGACCAGCGCCACCACCATGGTGTTGTCCTGCCGCTTGATGACCGTCACCAGCAGGCCGCCCATGCCGGGGATGGAGTAGAGCGATTCCACATACAAAGAGCCCATCAGCGTAAAGAGTATGCTGTTGGGGATGTACTGGATCAGCGGCACCATCGCGTTTCGGAACATGTGCCGCCGGGAGATGGCGCCGCTGGGCAGGCCCTTGGCGCGCGCGAGGCGGATGTAGTCCTTGTTGGACTCGTCCACCATGTAGCGCCGCAGCCACATGGCGTAGTAGGCGATGTTGCCGATGGCAAGGGAGAAGATGGGCAGTATGTAGGAGCGCAGATCGCCCTCTTTAAAGAGCATCGGCAGGTGCAAGGCCCCCTGCGAGCCGGCAAACTGTATGAGTATGTGGTAGGCCGCCGCGGGCACCGCCTGCACGATGACGATGAACACCGTGCCAAACTTGTCCCACAGTTTCCAGCGCGTGCGCGTGCTGCGGGCCATCAAAATGCCCAGCGGCAGTCCCAGCGCCAGCGCGATCGCCAGCGAGATCAGCCCCAGTTGCAGCGAAATGGGGATCTTCTCGGCCACGATCTCGGTGATCGCCACGCCCTTTCGGAACACGTTGGATTCGCCCAGATCGCCCTGCAACAGCTGCTTTATGTAGTTCCACAGCTGCACGGGCAGCGGGTCTTTCAGGCCCAGCTCGCGCAGGCGCACGTCGATCTGCGTCTGGGAGAGCTTGTCGTAGTTTTCAAAGTAGCCCTCGATGGGCATCAGGCGCAACAGCGAAAAGACGATGACGATGATGATGAGCATCGTGATCGCCGAACGCAGCACGCGCTTGAGGATGTATTTTGCCACGAAAACTGACCTCCTTGGTGGGGCTGAGCCCTTCCATCCGCGTCCGACGGGGCGCGGATGCAAAGGTTCGGCAGGGGCGCGCGCAGGCGGGCGGCCCGCGCCTACTTTGGGAGCGCCGCCCGCGGCAAAAGCCGCGAAACGGCGCTCCGGGCGTGTATCCGGTTCAGACCGGCACGCTTATTCGGCGGCGGCGGCCAGCGCTGCCTCGCGCTCGGTCAGCCAGGTCTGATAGGCCTCCTCGAATTCCTCCATGCCCATGGAGGTCTCCATCACATGCTGGCCCTTGTAGCGCAGCGTGGAGAAGCCAAAGGCGGCATAGGGGCCTTCAAAGACGTTCAGCTTGCCGAAGGTGTAAACGCGGTCGTTGGTGTGGATCGGGATGGCGAAGCCATGGTCCAGCAGCACGGCCTCGGCCTGCGCGAAGGTCTCGTAGCGGGCCTCCTCGTCGTCGGTGATGGCAAGCGCCGTCTCCACAAGGTCGAGGTACTCCTGATAGTAGGCCTGCGTCTGCGGATCGTCGCTCTCATAGATGAAGCTGTAGTTGGAGTCCTCGCCGAAGGGATCGACGATGAACGCCGAAGCGTCGGAGAAGTCCGCGCCCCAGTTGCACTTCATCAGGCCGTAGTCGCCGGTGCGGCGCACGGCGGAGAGGAAGCCGGTCTCCGGGCCGGCCTCGACGATGACGTCGATGTAGTCCGTGCCCAGGAGGTTCTCAAGCTGCTGCTCGACCAGCTGGCACTCCTCGGCCCAGTTGGTGGTGGTGGGGTTGTAGCGCATGTAGACCTTCACCGGGAAGGTGCAGCCCGCCTCGGTCAGCTCGGCCACGGCCTTTTCCTTGTACTCCAGCGCCAGATCGGCGTCGAAGGTCTCGCCGTCGGTGTACTTGTCAAGGCCGCCGTAGTAGGCGTAGTCCTTGGAGGCGGAGGCGAAGGACAGGGGCGTGATGGTGTTGTTCAGAAGTCCCTCGGGGTTGGCCGAGTCGTACACCTGCATGGCGTTGACGCGGTCGAGGCCGTGCATGATGGAGAGGCGGAAGTTCTCGTTGTTGACGGCGATGTTCCAGTTGTCCGGCTCGTACTCCTCGTCAAAGGTGGGATTGAAGTTGAACAGGTACCAGTAGGAGTAGGACACGTCCGGGCGGGAGGGGTGGATCTGGTCGCTGTAGGAGGAGAGCATGGCGTCGAGCAGGTTGGCGCCGATCTCCGCGTAGTCCACTTCGCCGCTCAAGTACATGGTGGAGCCCAGCGTGCTGGCCTCGGCGTTGTAGGTGAACTGGATGGTGTCGATAAAGACGTTGTCGACATCCCAGTAGGTGGGGTTCTTGGTCAGAACGCGCTGCACCTGCGGCTCAAAGGTGGAAAGATAGAACGGGCCGCAGTAGAGCAGCGTCTCGGCGGTGGTGCCGAAGCTGTCGCCGCACTCGGCGAGGAAATCGCCGTTGACGGGCATGAACGCCGACCAGCAGAGCATGGACAGGAAGTAGGAGCAGGGGGCCTCGAGCGTGTAGACCAGCGTGTAGTCGTCCACGGCCTTGACGCCGATGTCCTCGACGGCCACGGCGGCCACTTCCTCGATGACCTCGCCGTCCTCGTCGAGCTTGACGGGGTTGCCGTTTTCATCGGTGCCGTCGGTGGCGCTCTCAAGCGCGAGCTGGTAGGCGGTGTAGGCGTAGTACTCGGCGGCGCCCACCACCTTGGCCACTTCCCAGTTGTACTCGTTGCCCGAATCGTTGTGGGCGTCGAGTATGTAGTGGGCGGCGGAGACCCAGTCGTGCGCGGTGACGTCGGCCACCTCGGCGCCGGTGGAGTCGATCCACTTCACGCCCTCGCGGATGTGGAAGGTCCACTCGGTGTAGTCCTCGTTGTGCTCCCAGCTCTCGGCAAGCGAGGGCTGCATCACGCCGTAGCAGTCATACTCGATGAGCGTATCGACCACGTTGGCGGGGATGGTCAGGTTGTTGGTCGTGGTGGTGTAGAGGTAATTGAGGGTGTCTACTTCGCTGGCGTACAGCTCGCGGTAGACCACGGGGCTGTCCTCGGCAAACGCCGCCATCGGCAGAGCCAGGAGCAGCGCCACGACCAGGGCGATCAGACGAGTCGTGCGTTTCATAGATTCCAGTCCTTTCTATCAGCGATTCTGCCCGCAGGCAGTTGGGAACGGGTTCAGCTCCATGCCTCGCAGGGTATGTTCTTGACGCCCACGCCGACGTCCTGCGT
>DXVG01000053.1:0-479 GCA_019409045.1 Clostridiales bacterium
CCCGTACTCCACGGCCTGCTCCCTGGCGCGCTCGAGCGAGATCACGCAGTCGCCCAGATTGCACCAGCCCAGGTGCGGGTCGTACTGCCGCCGAACGCGCGCGGGCTGCTTCCCGGCGGTGCGGGCGGGGCGGAAGGAGGCGGTGGGGAAGGAGAGCACGTCCGTCTCGCGGTCGATGCCGCGCATGCTCCGGTTGAGGGAGCGCACCTCCTGCGGCGTGGCGATGCGCACGGTCATGCCCGCGTTGTGCACGCCCTCGAGGGAAAAGCACGCCTCGCACACGCGCGCGAGGAGCGCCTCCAGCCCCTCTATGCGCTCGTCCACCGCCCATTGAAGCTCAATCGGCATTTTCCACGTCTCCCGTCTCCGCCTCCGGCGCGATGGTCGGCTCCTCCAGCGCGGGCTCGGCCTCGGCCTCCACGCGCGGGGGGATGTCCACGTCCGGGTACTCGATGCGCTCGTGGAACACGCCGCTGAGC
>DXVG01000053.1:489-9189 GCA_019409045.1 Clostridiales bacterium
CAGGTCCGCGAACGTCAGCTCGCTCTCGTCGAGCTGCCCGTCGGTCATCTTGGCGCGCACGAGCTTGCGGATCAGCGCGTCCACCTTCTCCGGGTCGGGATTGGGCAGCGCGCGGGCCGCGGCCTCGATGGTATCGGCCAGCATGACGATCGCGGCCTCGCGCGAGCGCGGACGCGGGCCCTCGTAGCGGAAGGCGGAGATGTCCACCTTGTCGCCGTAGAGCTTGACCGCCTTGTCGTAGAAGAAGACCATGGGCGAATCGCCGTGGTGCTGGCGGATGATGTCCAGTATCGGCTCGGGCAGGCGCGCCTTGAGGCCCATCTGGTAGCCGTCGCGCGTGTGCGCGGTGAGTATGGCGGCGCTCACGCGCGGGTCGGTGCGGTCGTGCGGGTTGTCGCCGGTCATCTGGTTTTCCTTGAAGTACTGCGGCCGCTTGAGCTTGCCCACGTCGTGGTAGTAGGCGCCCACCCTCGCCAGCAGGCCGTTCGCGCCGATGGCGCTCGCCGCGGTCTCGGCGAGGTTTGCCACGATGATCGAGTGGTGATAGCTGCCCGGCGCCTCCAGGAGCATCCGGCGAAGCAGCGGCTGGTTCGGGTTGGACAGCTCCAACAGCTTTGCCGAGGTGGTCAGGTTGAACAGCCACTCAAGAAGCGGCTGCACGCCGATGCACAGTATCGCCGCGCACAGGCCGCTGCCCGCCGCGCACAGCGCGTCCAGCAGCATGTTGTCGCCCGAGGCCGTGCCGTTGATCATGCCCACGGCCACCATGCACAAAAAGTTGCTCACGCCCAGGAGCAGGCCCGCCAGCAGCGCGGCGGTGCGCTGCTGCCGGTGGCGCAGCACGGTGACGGCCACAGGGCCGCCGACAAAGGACATCAGCAGCACAGAGAACGTGACGGCGTTGAACAGGCCGTTGTCGCTCGCGCCCGCGATCAGCGACACGGGGATCGCCAACAGCGCCGTGGAGAACAGCGCCAGCCGGGGCCGCACCAGAAGCGTGATCAGCAAAAGCCCCAGCCCCGTGGCCGTGGGCACGAAGAACGCGTTGAAGATGCGGAAAAACAGCGCCGGCGCCACCACCGTGACGTATATGATGCCCAAGAGCAGCAGCGTGCGCGGGCGGCGCCATATGTCGTGCTCGTAGCGGTACATGTACATGGCAACGGACGCGATCAGCACCAGCATCAGCAGCGCCGAGCCGAGGATCATGTTGGTCGGGTCGCTGTCGACCTTGCCCAGCGCCTCGAGCATCGCGTACTGCGCGGGTGTGACGATGGCGCCCTGGCGCACGATCACCTCGCCCGCGACGCACACGACGTCCTCCACCTCCTCGCGCGCGCGTTCGCGGTTGAGCTCGGTGGTCTCCTCGTCGATGAGCATGTTGGGGCGTATGCAGGCGCGCACGGCCTCCTGCGCGATCTCCACGAGCTCCTCGTCGTAGCCCTCGGAGAGCAGGTCGCGCCCCAGGCGGGAGATCATGGCCTCCTCCTGCCCTTCCGGCAGTGTGGAGAGCAGCGCGTCGCGCGTGTACTCGGTCGCGCGCTCAAACAGCGCCTCCAGTTCGCCGCGCGGCGCGGCTAAGAGCGCCTCGAGCTGCTCGGAGGTGGGGCGCATGGACATCGACTCGGGCACCTCGCCGCCGCTTTGCGCCAGCGCGAGGAGCTGGTCAAAAAGCGCCGTCAGGTCCGCGCTGACCTGCGAAGTCACGCTCTCGTCCACGCTCTTGTAGCTCACGTCCACCTGCGCGGCGGCCGCGGCGCGAAGCTGCTGCGTGGTCACGGTATCGACCACGTCCTCGCTGGCGTAGATGGTCGTGTCCGCGGGCTCGCCGACGCGGATGTCGTAGTGCTGCGGCGTGATGGCCGCGCTGAGCAGCCCGAACAGGAGCAGATACGTCCCCAGCGCGATCAGCGCCGCGCGGATCTTGCAGTTGAGCTCGCTATCTGGCAGTTTCAGGGAGATTTTCATGTTGACGCACGGTTCCCTTCCTTGTGGCGGCCGCGCCGCCGACCCCTCAGGTGCGGCGGCCCCTTCCGGCCGCGTGCTTTTCGTAGGCGCGCACGATGGCCTGCACGAGCTCGTGGCGCACCACGTCGCGGTGCGTGAGCGTGACGATGCCGATGTCGCTTACGCCCTTGAGCACGTCCAGCGCCTCCACCAGCCCGGACTTCTTGCCCGTGGGCAGGTCGATCTGCGTGATGTCGCCGGTGATGACCATCTTCGAGCCCATGCCCATGCGCGTGAGGAACATCTTCATCTGTTCAGAGGTGGTGTTCTGTGCCTCGTCGAGTATGATGAAAGCGTCGTTGAGCGTGCGGCCGCGCATGTAGGCAAGCGGCGCGACCTCCACCGCCCCGCGCTCGACCAGCCGCTGGTAGGCGTCCAGCCCGAGCATTTCGTGCAGCGCGTCGTAGAGCGGGCGAAGGTACGGGTCCACCTTCTGGGCGAGGTCGCCGGGCAGAAAGCCCAGCTTTTCCCCGGCCTCCACCGCCGGGCGCGTGAGTATGATGCGCTCTATGTCCTTGTTTTTGAGCGCCACCACGGCCATGGCGATGGCCAGATAGGTCTTGCCCGTGCCCGCGGGGCCGACGGCGAATGTGCATGTGTTGGAGCGGATGGCGTCCACATACTGCTTCTGTCCCAGCGTCTTGCACTTGACCTGTCGGCCGCGGTAGGTGATGGCGATCGCGTCGCGCATGATCTCGCCGATGCGGTCGGCCTTGCCCTCGCCGGCCAGGCCGATGGCGTAGCGTATGCGCGTGCGGTCTACCGGCTCGCCCCGCTGTATGATCTCCAGCAGCTTTTCAAGCGTCAGGCGCGCCAGCGCCACCTTTTCCGGCTCGCCGGAGATCGTCACCTCGCCGCCGTGGGCGTAGAGCTCCACGCCCAGCTCCTCCTGGAACAGGCGCATATTCTCCTCGCGGATGCCAAAGAGCGAAATGAACTGCTCCGGCGCCTCCACGCGCAGCATGTCGGTCGCAAGTGTCGCGGTGGTCTCCATAGACTGTGTTTATCCCTCCTGTAAAAGCGCGTCCCGCGTGCAGGCGATGTTGCGATGCAGCTCCACGACTGCGCGGGCGCGCACGATACCTTCTTCTATCATACTATAATCTATCCATTTGTCAACGATTTGAAGCGGATTTGCGCCGATTTGCGCGATTTCCGCGTCCGCAAGTTCGAACGCGCGTTCGGAAAGCTCGGCCATGAGCGACTCCTCGTCCACGTCCACGAGCTCCTCCGCGCACTCGAAGCGCGTGGTGCGCTCAAGCTCCAGCGGCAAGAACAGGCCGACGAGGGGGACGGAGCGCGTCGTCTGCTCGCAGAGGGCGAAGCTTTCGTCGTCCGACAGCGTCCAGGCATTCCCCATCAGCCGCAGGCGGACGCACTCGCTCGTCCGGCCCGTGTAGACGCGCTGCGCGCGCGTGCGCGGGGCCTCGGCGTACGTCTCCACCCAGGTGCGCGCGACGACCTCGCCCAGCGCCGCCACGCCGCGCGTCGCCTCCGCGCCCGCGCGCTCCTCGCCGCGGATGAGCACGTCGCCCCGGCGCACGGTGTCCCCGGGCTCGACCGCGGGCACGCCGCTGAGCGCGTTGACGGACACGACGACGCCGTCGCACGCGGCCACCAGGTCGCGCGCCGCGTCCGCCTCGTAAATATCCGGCGCCTCCAGGGACGGCGCGACCTCCACCAGCAGCCGCACGCCCTGCCGCCGCGCGCCCACGAACGAGAGCGCGTCCGAGCGCGCCGACAGCGAGAGCTCGATGGCCTGCGTGTCCACATCCTTCGCGGCCATGCCGGGGCGCACGCCCGCCTCATAGAGCATCGAAAGCACGTCCTGCGCGCTGAGCGACGGCGGGCGATCCCCGACGAAGGCCACGTCTACGCGCCATATGCGCTGCGCGTAGACAAACAGCAGCGCGAAGCACAGCGCCAGCCCCGGAAGCAGCGTCCAGCGCCGCCGCGCATGGCGAAGCAGCGCGTGAACGCCGGTGACGCACAGCGTTTCAAGCCGCAGGGAGTGCCTCTGGCACAGCGCGCGCAGTATGCGCTCGCCACGCATGCCGGTGTCCAGTACCATCGCGCGCGGCCCGTCCCGCACAGCGCGCCGCACAGACGCGCCCTGCGCGATGGCGCGCTCGAGCAGCCGCTCGAGCATCAGTCCCTCAATCCGCAGACGGATCATGGCAGAACTCCACCGCGTCGATCGTTCCGGAGACGATGAGCGCGTCTTTTCGCACCTCGCGCAGCGCCAGCGCGCGGCCGCGCACGCACACGCAGCCCTGGCGGTCGCGCACGCGCACGCGCTCGGACGCGTATTCCTCCAGGCCGCGATGGTTTTCCACCAGCGCGCGGCAGCCGCCCACGGTGGTCACGCGCACCGCGCGGAAGGGGTCGGAGGGCCAGATGAGCTGGCCGGGTCGCCGCTTTGCCCGCATGGGCCTCACCTCGCAGGGAGCGTTGTCGGGGGTGGCGCAGGGCCTTGCCCCCGATCTACACTATGCGCGGCGGGACGGGTTCAACCCCGAAGGCGCGCAGTGCCCGGACGCCGCAAAAAAGCCGCCCGAAAGGGCGGCCGGAGCGCTGAGAGGACGGCTAGCGCACCTGTCCGTCCCCGTAGAGGACGTACTTGTAGGACACCAGCGCGGAGAGCCCCATCGGGCCGCGCGCGTGCAGCTTCTGGGTGGAGATGCCGATCTCCGCGCCGAGGCCGAACACGCCGCCGTCGGTAAAGCGTGTGGAGGCGTTGACGTACACCGCTGCCGCGTCCACCTCGCGGGTGAAGCGCCGCGCCGCGGCAAGGTCGCGCGTCACGATGCACTCGCTGTGGCGGCTGGAATAGCGGCGGATGTGCCCGAGGGCCTCGTCCATGCCGGAGACGACCTTCACCGCGAGTATATAGTCCAGAAACTCCGTCTCGTAGTCGGCCTCGCAGGCGGGCACGGCCTCCGGGAGGATGGCGCGCGTGCGCTCGCAGCCGCGAAGCTCCACGTTTTTCTCCCGCAGCCGCGCGGCGATGGCGGGCAGCGCCGTCTGCGCGATGGACGCGTCCACCAGCAGCGTCTCCAGCGCGTTGCACACCGAGGGCCGCGAGGTCTTGGCGTTAAAGACGATCTCCGCCGCCATGGCCACGTCCGCGGTGGACTCCACATAGGCGTGGCAGTTGCCCACGCCCGTTTCGATGACCGGCACGGTGGCGTTTTCCACCACCGAGCGGATCAGCCCCGCGCCCCCGCGGGGGATGAGGCAGTCGATGTAGCGGTTGAGCCGCATCATGGCCGTTGCGGTCTGGCGCGACGTGTCCTCGATCAGGCACACGCAGTTTTCGTCAAATCCCGCGCCGCGCAGCGCGTCGCGCATGACGCCCGCGATGGCGACGTTGGAGCGTATGGCCTCCTTGCCGCCGCGCAGTATGCAGGCGTTGCCGCTCTTGAGGCAGAGCGCCGCCGCGTCGGAGGTGACGTTCGGGCGCGCCTCGAAGATGATGCCGATCACGCCCAGGGGCACGGTGATCTTCTTCATCTCCAGCCCGCAGGAGAGCGTGGAGCCGGAGAGCACGCGGCCCACGGGGTCGGCCAGCGCCGCCACGTCGCGCACGCCCTCGGCCATGGCGTGTACCCGCGCCTCGGACAGAGAGAGCCGGTCGATCATGGAGGGGGACATGCCGCCCTCCCGTGCGAGGCGCACGTCCTGCGCGTTGGCCTCGAGGATCTCGGCCGCGCGCGCGTCCAGCGCGTCGGCGACGGCGCGCAGCGCGCGGTCCTTCTGCGACGTAGAGGCGGTGGCAAGCGCCTGCGAGGCGCGGCTTGCCGCGGCGCCGATGCGCTCAAGCTGCGTCATGCTTAGCCCTCCTTCTGCGCGAGGAACACCGTTCCCCGCTGTTCGCCGTCGAACAGGCGATACAAATCGTCCGGGTCCGAGCCGTCCAGGAGCGCGGTGACGATGCCCGCGCGCGTGGCGATGTCCGCGGCCTCGACCTTGGTGATCATCACGCCGGTGCCGCGGCTGGAGCCGGTGCCGCCCGCAATCTCGCGGATGTGCGCGGTCACCGCGTCCACCACGGGGATGAGCCGCGCGTCGGGGTTCTCGCGCGGGTTCTGCTCGTGCAGGCCGTCTATGTCGGTGAGGATCACCAGCGCGTCGGCGCGCACGAGCCGCGCCACGAGCGCCGAGAGCGTGTCGTTGTCGCCGAACACGATCTCCTCGACCGCCACGGTGTCGTTTTCGTTGATGATGGGAAGCGCGCCCATGTCCAACAGCCGCTCGAATGCGTTTTGTATGTTCATGCTGCGCATGCGGTCGTCCACGCAGTCGCGCGTGAGCAACACCTGCGCGGTGACGTGGCCGTACTCGCTGAAGAGCTTGTCGTAGATGTACATCAGCTCGCACTGGCCCACCGCCGCGCATGCCTGGCGGCCGCCGATGTCGTGCGGGCGGCGCTCCAGCTTGAGTTTGCCCACGCCCACGCCGATCGCGCCGGAGGAGACGAGCACCACCTCGCGCCCGGCGTTTTTCAGGTCCGAGAGCACGCGCACGAGGTCGCGCATGCGGCGCAGGTTCAGCCTTCCGTTATCGTGCGTGAGCGTGGAGGTGCCCACCTTGAACACGATGCGCTTTGCGCGCTGCAGATCGTTCATGTCCGCCTCCGCGTCACATTTTCAGGTCCGCGAGCTCGAAGCCCGCGCGCACGATGCTCTCCGGAAGCTGGGAGAACATGGAGTTGATGGACTCGTAGTTGTAGAAGCGCATGATCGTCTCGGCGAACATGGGCGCGACCGAGACGGTCTTGAACTTGGGATGGCCGATGATGTTGGGGTTGTCCACGGTGTCGGTGGAGAACACGGCCTCGATGGGGCTTGCGTCGATCTTGGTCACGCCGCGCGCGGAGATGATGTTGTGCGAAAGCAGCGCGAACACGCGCTTGCAGCCGCGCTTTTTGAGCGTGTCGGCCAGGTTGATCAGCGTGCCGCCGGAGATGGTGAAGTCGTCCACCACCAGGCAGTCCTTGCCCTCCACGTTTCCGATGACCTCCAGCACCTGCGCGTTCTCGGAGTGGTCCACGCGCTCCTTGTCGCCGATGGCGATGGGCAGATTCAGCGCCGAGGCGTACTTGCGCGCCTGCTTGGCGTAGCCCGCGTCCGGCGAGACGACCACGGCGTTGGAAATGTCCATGCAGCGCACGATCTCCGAGAGCATCGGCATGGCGTAGAGGTGGTCCATCGGCTTTTTGAAAAAGCCCTGCACCTGCTGCGCGTGCAGGTCCATGGTCACAAAGCGGTCCGCGCCGGCCAGCTCCATGCATTCGGCGCACACGCGGGCGCGGATGGACACGCGCGGCTCGTCTTTTTTATCGCCCTTGGCGTAGGCGAAAAAGGGCATGACCAGCGTGACGGTCAGGGCGTTGGCGCGCTTGAACGCGTCCATCCAGAACAGTATCTCGACAAATTCGTTGTTGGAGTGCATGCCGATGGGCTGCACAAGATACACGTCGCGGTCGCGGACGGATTCATTGATGCGCACGAATGTATTGCCTTCCGAGAAGGTGATTACCTCCGAGTTGCCCACCTTGCGGCCCATGTAGCGGCACATGCGCTCCGCGAACACCTGTCCGCCGCTGCCCGCGAAGATGGATATGTTTGCGCTGTCAAACACCCTGAACACTCCTTTTTCTTGTGTGCGGTCCCACGGCATGCGCGCAGCGCCGTGGCGACCCTTGTGCGGCCGCGTCAGACCGCGGGCTTTTCACAGATGAGCTCGACCTCGACGCTTGCGCCGGCGGGAAGCCGGGAGACCTCCACGCAGCTTCGCGCGGGGAAGTCGGCCTTGAAAAAGTCCGAATAGATGGCGTTGACCGCGCCAAAGTCTCCCAGGTCGGTCAGAAACACGGTGGCCTTGACCGCATTTTGCGGCGCAAGGCCCAGTTCCTCCAGCACGATGGCGATGTTCTCAAACACGCGCCTTGCCTGCGCCTCCACGCCGCCCTCGACCAGCTTGCCGGTGGCGGGATCGACGGGGATCATGCCCGAGAGATACACGCTGTCGCCGCTGAGCACCGCGGTGGAGTACGGCCCGATCGCCTTGGGGCCCTTTGTGGTCAGAAAGCACTGCTTCATACGGGTCTCCTTTCGCCTACCAGGAGTTTGTGTTGGGGGTCGTGGAGGTTGCCGACGGCATGGCAGTCAGGCGCTGCTGCGTGCCGACGTAGTAGATGTTCTTTCCGGGAGTATAATAGTCGGACGAAATCTGCAGTGTGTCCACCAGCTCGCCCGTTTCCCAGTCGTAGCTGTCGCGCCACAATTCGCTGCGGCGGCCCGTTTTGCCCTCCGTGACGAGCACCTTTTCGTCGGTATAGGTGGCGTACTCGCCGGTGGTGTCCACGCGCACGGTCTCCTCGGTGGGGGCGATATCGTCCTCGAGGACGACGGAGCGGAACTCGTAGCGGTACGCGGGCCGCAGGCCGTAGATGCGCACGATGGCCTGGGTGGTGCTCACGGAGGTGTAGATGTAGATCGGCGCCTCCGAGTCGTTGCGGAACACCAGGTCCTTGCTGCCGGTGTCGGTCACGGCCGCGTCCATGCTCGGCTGGCAATAGCCGACGGTCATGGAGTGGTTGTAGCGCTCCACGATGGTCACGCCCGCCTCGAGCAGCGCGCCGTAGAGCGTGCTGGAGGCCTGACAGGTGCCGCCGCCGATGCCGGTGGT
>DXVG01000054.1:0-2977 GCA_019409045.1 Clostridiales bacterium
TCTGTTGACTTTGTCAACATACTGAGCGCGAGAGGGCAACTGCCCTCTCGCGCTCTTACAGGGGTCTTGGCGACATACGGCGGCTACATCGACGCGCGCCGCAGGCCGCTGAGCAGCACATATCCGGTCGCGCCGTTGAGCGAGCGTATGCGGCCCCAGTTGCCGTTGGCGTCGGTGAGCAGTATGAAGCGGTTCTTGCCCAGCGTGGTCGCGCGGCTGGCGCTGGTGCTGGGGGATGTGTACACCGTGAGCGAGGAGCTCTGCACATAGTACACGTTCGCCACGCGCACTTCGCCGTACTTCTCCAGATAGCCCGCGTACACATATCCGCGCTGGCCGCTTTCGGTGCAGACGTATGCCATGCTGCCGCTGCGGCTAAGATAGAACATCTTCGTCCCCGCGCGCAGCGTGCCCACCACCTGACTGCCCTCGCCGGTGCTGGAGCGTATGCGCACATAGTCGTTCTTCAGTTGCAGGACCGTGACGGTCTTGGCGGCGGCCTGGGCGCTCAGCGTGCCCAGCATCAGCGCCATGACCAGCGACAGGCACACAAGCAAACGCAGTATCCTCTTCCCGCCCATGGTATACACCTCCACATCTGTATTTTAGCACGGCGGGTGCCTTTTGTAAACGCCTGGAAAGCGATTGCGAAAAAATTTCATCGCGCAGTCGCTTTTATGTAACGGGGGAGACATCCCCCGGCCTACTCGCCCTCGTGGACGACATTGCGCTCGCGGAACAAAAGCGATATGCACCACAGGCTCGCAATGCCCACGATGGTGTAGATCACGCGGCTCACCACGGCCGCCTGTCCGCCGCAGATGTAGGCGACCAGGTCGAATTGAAACAGACCCACCAGCAGCCAGTTGATGCCGCCCAGTATGGTCAACACGAGCGAAGTACGATCCAGCATGGCATTCCCAACTCCTTTTCCGCCGTTGCACGGCGTGATGGGAATAGCATATCCCACATGCTGCGAAAATATTCCGCCCTCTGCGCGGCGCGCCTACTTTCCCAAAAGCCGCAGCCGCAGTATGTCCAGCGCGTTCTGGCAGGCCAGCGTGCGTATCCACTCGCGGTCGCCGCGCAGCATCAGCTGCCGCGCGCTCGCGCCGTCCGGCCCGGCCACGCCGATGAACACGAGCCCCACCGGCTTTTGCGGCGTGCCGCCGTCCGGCCCGGCCACGCCCGTGGTGGACACGGCCCACGTCGCGCCGCTTGCGCGCCGCGCGCCCTCGGCCATCTCCAGCGCGCACTCGGCGCTGACCGCGCCGTGCGCATCCAGCGTCTCCTGCCGCACGCCCAGCGCGCGGCGCTTGGCCTGGTTGGAGTAGGTCACATGCCCCTCCAGCACCGCCGCGCTCGCGCCGGGGCAGTCGATCAGGCGCGAGGCGAGCATGCCGCCGGTGCAGCTCTCGGCCACGGCCACGCTCTGAGAGCGCGCGGTCAGCATCTGCAAAACCGTGGAAGCCAGGCTGACCTCCTCGCCGGGGCCGTAGGCCGCGTACACCGCATCGCCCAAACGGCGGCGTATCTCCGCCTCCACCGGCGCGATCAGCGGGGAGGCGTCCTCCCCGGCGGCCACGCGGGCGCTGATGCGCGCGGTGACCTCGCCCGCGCCGCAGTACAGTGCGAGCGTCGGGTTCTCGGAGTGGAAAAGGTCCAGAAGCAGCGTCTCGGTCTTGGACTCGCCCACGCCGAACACGCGCAGAAAGCGCGATTCTATGTGCAGGCCGGACCGCCTGCGCAGGTACGGCGCGAGCCGGCGCTCGAACATGTCCTTCATCTCGCGCGGCGGGCCGGGCAGCACCGCCACGGCCTTGCCATCGCGCTCGACGATGCAGCCGGGCGCGGTGCCGCAGGCGTTGGGCAGTATGACCGCCCCGCGCGGGAAGAACGCCTGCTTGTTGTTGTTGGGCGTCATCTCGCGGCCGATGCGGCACATGCGCGCCTTCACCGCCTCAAGGCTCGCCTCGTCCAGCTCCATGGGCAGGCCGAAGTACTCGGCCACCATCTCCTTGGTCAGGTCGTCCTCGGTGGGGCCGAGGCCGCCGGTGGTGATGACCATGTCCGCGCGCTCGAGCGCCTCGCCCAGCGCCTGCCGGACGCGCGCGGGGTTGTCGCCCACCGTGGTGTGGCGAAACAGCGACACGCCCAGCTCCGAGAGCCTGCGCGAGATGTACTGCGCGTCCGTGTTTGCGATCTGCCCCATCAAAAGTTCCGTGCCGACCGAGAGGATCTCCGCGATCATGTCCTAAGCGCCTCCTGTGCGATTCGCCGTCTTATGCGTTCATCAAGAGCGCCAGCGTAGTCGCGTCCACGGCGCTGTTGGGGTCGGTCGGGTCGATCTCCAGAAGCGGCGCGCCGGGGTTCTGCTCGTTGTAGGCCTGCTGGAAGCGCAGCACCGCCTCGCGCGTGCGCTGGTCGTACACGCCGCGCTCGGGCGCGTTCTCCTGCGTGAACATGCCCAGCGCGAACAGCTTTTCCTGCATGGTCTCGATGTCCTGCGGGCTGGAGGAGGAATCGATGGTGGAGGGCATGGTGGGCGCGTCGGTGGGCGCCTCGGTGACCGGCGCGGATAGCGTGAAGCGCACGCTGGACACCGTCGCCTCGCCGCCGTCCGCGGGATGCGCCTGCACTTCGAATGTGTAGACCTGGCCGGGGGTGACGGTGTCGGTGCCGATGCTCAGCTCGGTAGAAGTGACGTTCCCGGAGCGCACCACGGCGTTGTTCTGGTCGTACACGGTTACGGTGTAACTTGCCACGTCCCCCTCGACGTGCCAGGAGAAGTACGCGTTTTCCTCAAACACGGCCACGCCGCTCTCGTCGTAGGCGCCGCTTCCGGCGCTGATCTGCGGCGCGCCGATGGGCACGGGCGTGGGCGCCTCGGTGGGCGCCTCAGTGGGCGCCTCAGTGGGCGCTTCGGTGACCGGCGCGGATAGCGTGAAGCGCACGCTGGACACCGTCGCCTCGCCGC